>JAZOVB010000124.1:0-41412 GCA_045658425.1 Clostridia bacterium
AAATCAAAGTGTTGACAGCATCTAAAATACCTGTATCAAGTTTTTCCTTCCAATTATCCTCTGTGGCAAAATTGAAAAGCTTATTGTCCGGAATTGTCTCGGCTTTAATTTTCGGTATGCCGTCTTTAAGCATTTTTGCATAGTACGGAAGCTTTTCTACATTGGAATCTATTTCATCCCAATTCGTATTTTCAAAGAATTTCTTTAATTTATCTTTTGCATCGGTTACGCCTTTGCTAACATTTTCAAGCAGTCTCTTATAGGTTAAAAAGATACTTCTTTGCCTTTTTGATTTCCCCAAGTATTCCGATAAATCAGGCTTAATTCCTGTTTTTGCAGAATCAATTTCAAGTCCTGTTAAAATTGCAAGTGTTTCCGCCTCTTCACGGCATTTCTGCCGTTCCTCGCTGGAAGAGTTTTCGTTATATGCAATAACACTTCGGTCAAATGCTGCATTGGAAATCTGACCTACCCGTGATGAAAATGTATTTTTTACTGTTTCAAATCTTGCTTTCCAATCATTTGCATCACTTATCAAAGGCTCAGCTGAAGGAATTTTCAAAAACGGCATATTGTTTCTGTCTTCAAAGGAGCCTTCAAATTCATAGTTTCTTTGCACACATATATTGACAATAGGATCAGCAATAGTTTTTATCATATCGCCATCATAATCCGCACCGCCAAGTCTCTCTGCGGCAAACATTTCAGAATCTACCATAATAACATCGCTGAGATGCCCTAAATAATGTTCTCGCATTTTTTGAATTTCCTTCATAAGCTTAAGGATAATTTCCTCGTTTCGTGCAATATGCGGATTACGAAGAAGCGTACATAATGTGTCTACCTCGTAAGTCGGCTGTGGAGCATAGAAGGACTGTTCGGGGAAACGATCACTCATAAGAGTAGCGTAAAATTTTCTTTCGCTTTCTGTGAGTTTGGACTTTCGTACCATTGGGATTATGGATAAAAATCTCAATAAATCCGCTGAAAGATATCTGCTGTCTCCGGCAACAAGCAGTGTGCCGAGAGAATAATCCTTTAAAATGCTTTCGGCTCTGTCCTCAAGCTCTTTTGAATATATAGATTCGTTTATAAACAAAGGATTTATTTCTAAAATATCCGCAAGGTAATTTGCCTTTGATTTCTTCCTCCAGAAACTTCTTTCTTTTTCTTTCAGAAAATATTGTCTTCTGTATTCTTCGTTTGCACAAAGATTATAGTATTCAAGTTCCGTTTGCTTGGTAAGCCAGTTGCGTGTGTCCTCCTCCGGACTATGCTCCCAACTAAGCGGCAAATCACTCGGTCTGAATTCTTCTGCCCTGACAGAAAGTGTATTTAAAAATTGATAGTTTAGCTCGGTAAATTTTTCAGGATGCTGTTTGCTGACATTAGTAATATACAAGGCATGATTGTATTTTCTGAATTTATCCCAATAATCCTGCCATGTCATATTAGAATCATTCAGCCAGCCTTTTCCTTTAAACATACTCTCGGTCAGGATAATATCCACATCGCTTATTGGATGTTTCTCTCCCCAAATATCTATGATGTGTTCAAACCCTGCACTGATAAGAAGGTCTTTAAAATCTACCTTATGAAGCATACCCTTAACATAGGGCATACGAATCTGAAACGATGTATGAACCGGCTTACCGCAGGATTTTTTGTCAACTACATTGGCATATTCTTTTGAAATAAGTCCCTCACCATCATATTCAAGGACAGTAAACTCCTCATGTCTTTCAACTCTGTGATACTTACGCATATTAGAATTACTGCCGTCATCTTCAACGGTAATAACATTAGCACTTGCCTGTAATTTATTATTCTCTACAACAATAACTCTGTGAGGTCTGTCAATTTCCACGCCGTCAATACGGGTTCCCGATGAAAGCATTAAACCATTATATGCATAAAGCTTGGAAAGCTGGCACTCTCCTATATTCATATCAAGCATAATACGGTGGCGGATATCATCATAGAGGTCAGCACGAATGAAAGAAAGCCTTGCGTTTCGGCTCATACTTTGGGATCGTTCAAATGCAATATAAGGCACAGAACCATTGCCGAAGTCTAAATTGATTCCCTCATCCCTAAACATATCTCTTGCTTTTTGTTGTCTCTCTGCATATCTTTTCTGTTGTCCGTTTCGGTCAAAGATACCTGCAAAATCAATGTAAAAAATAACATCCTCAAGGTCGGTTATTAAATTTACATCCTCGGGGATTTCAAAATTATCTCCGTGAAGCTGACACATTATTTGATAAAACAATGTATTGCTTTCCTGCTCATGACTTGCTGTCGGCACCTTACATTTTTCTGTTTCCCGTGCCTGTAAATTAAATTTGAATATGCCGTCAGAATCTTTCTCAGCGTAGCTGATAATATTTCTTGCAGACATCATAAAGATTTTATACTTGCGCATATAAAGGTTCACCTCACTTTGTAAAAATTATATCACAAAACTTTTGAAAACGCAATATGAATACTGCCCTCACTTTTTAAGTGAACAGTATATCTTTTTTGAAAGTGAGGTGATAAACCATGAAGGAATCTATGTTCAAATCTTATGATGAGATGCCTCTGTTTCTCAATGCAGAAATGGTGGCAAAAGCATTAGGTGTTGCTACATCTACTGCCTACGAGCTAATGCACGAGAAAGACTTTCCTGCGTTAAAAATAGGAAGTCGGCTGCTCGTGCCGAAAGAAAAGTTCCGCCAATGGGTGGACAGTAAAACTAATTTATAAGGAGGGGTTTTTAATGACCGAAATACTATGTGAAAAATTTAATAACAAGATGAATGATTGCTTCTTTCATCCATCAAGAGATAATATGTATCCGACAAAAGAAATAAAAGAGATTGCTCTCCAGGCCATGGAAAATCTGTGGCAAATGGAGAGCATTTCTTTTGAGGTGATCGGATTTTCCAATGCGGAAATTCAATATATTATTCTCAAGAAGTTGATGCCGGAGCATATCGATTTTGCAATTGATGAATTCATGCGTTGCAACAGATTAGAAGGAGTTGAAATTCTGTCTTATTTGATTTTTGTAAAGGCTATTACAAATAATAATTTGATGAGTTTATTTGCAAAGCATGATATCGAACACGGTCTTATTAATGAGAAAGGAGGCGCAGCATGAATTACTATTATTTAAATCAGAAGCACAAGCTTAAGAATGTGTTTATAATATCCAACTACATTATGCAGTTGGATATTAGCGCAACGGCGCTGGCAATATATTTCTACCTCATGTATATCGAGGACAGAAAAACTTATCAGTGCTACCCGAGCTACAAAACTATCGGTAAAGCTCTTAAGATTAAAAGCAAAGGTACAGTTGCTAAATATGTAAGAGAGCTTGAAGATAAGTGCTTAATCTATACCGAACCTACAGAAGTAATTCTGAAAGACGGTAAGAAAAGAAACGGCAACCTGAAATATACAATCCGTCCTATACAGGATGCGATTGAACATTATCATTATGAGCAGATGAAAAATGTTAACGAGGTTGCAGCTCGGGCAAAAGCTCAGAAGATGCTTGATGATTATAACAGAAAGCATCCGAAAGCAACCGCATAAATTATTTACCCGTTTCAATGCCAACACTTCGGCGGTTTTGAAAACGAAAATTTTGCGGTAAGGTAGTTACACCACCCCTAAAAGTTAGGCAGCTCGTATCGCCAACGCTTCGGGGGTGGTTACACCTTAAAATCGATAATAGGTCAAATGAGAACGACTGTGACAGAGAATTTCGAGAAGAAAATTCTTGGGTAAGGTATTTACCCTACCCAAGTAAGTTAACCTCGTAATTCATCGTGCGACAAATAGGTTTGAGACCTAAAATTCGATTCTATGCATATGACCAAGGGCTTAAGCAGGGGTTTCAGCATATAACTATTTGGGGTAAGGTAGTTACACCACCCTGAAAAGTTAATCTCTCGAACCGAAAAGAAAAGCCCTATGGTAAGACCTTAAAATCGATTTGAAAGAACAAACGAAGGTACGAGAAAACACCTGACGGGGCGCCCCGAGGAACGAAAAGTACGAGAAAATGATAGAAACAGGATAAAGCTTGGTGCGCTTTCCGCTCCAAGCCCTCTTACATCGCCGTGCGAAGCCCGGCGGAGAGTTTCTAAAATGCATCTACAGGTGCGGTTTTGGTGTGCGGTATTCCCGCCAGACCGCACCGTGTGGGCGTTTTGGCAGGTGTTATAACAGGTGTCTTCAAAAATTCAAGAATATTTAAGATTGGAGTGAAAAATTATGAGTAAAGTTGTTATAAGAACACAGTATTCTTCCAATGGCAAATCAGTCGGCGGAAGATTCACAAATTATATCTCTAGGAGAGACAGAGTTGATAAAACAATTAACGCAAGAAGGTCGGAGGTATTCCCTAAATATGCAGCGGAGAGACCAGGAGTTATTACGATGGGCGAACACGGTTTGTTTGGTCAGGAGGACTATGTTAATCTGCATAAAGCCTCAAAGGAAATATATAATCACAACGGAATCGTCTGGCAACAAGTCATATCTCTCAGGCAAACCGATGCAGAAAGACTTGGTTATGATACGCCTGATGCGTGGAGAAATCTGCTCAGGTCGAAGCAGTTTGAGATTGCATCCTACCACAGAATTCCTGCTGAAAATATGAAATGGTACGCAGCGTTTCATAAAGAGGAAGGACACTATCATGTTCATTTTCTTCTGTTCAATAAGCAGCCCGGCGGCGAATTTCTTTGTGCGAGAGACTACCTCAGATACAAAGACTCATTAACAAAAACTATTTTCAAAGATGAGATGAAACAACTCTATGATGAGAGACAGTCTCTTCGAGATAAAATTGTTGAGTCTGTGAAAGAAAAAATGAATGAGTTTAGTGCTGACATTGGTGAAGCTCCCGATGGGTTTGCCAAAGCTTTTGTTGACTTGAAATTCTCTCTCGATGGATACACAGGCAGGAACAATTATCAATTCATTTCCCGTGAGCAAAAAGAAAAAGTTGATGCGGTTGTAAAAATCGTTTGCAAGGATGAAAATCTGCAAGATTTGTATCAACAATGGTGTCAGGTTCAGTTAGCTCTCTTGAAATATTATCGCAAGGATCCTGAAGAATGTTTTGATAGCTTGGAGAACAATCTTAATCTCCAAAGACGCTTGGAAAATATTGTTCTTAGGGCGGCTATCTATGATAATAAAAAGAATGATTTGTATACAGATAAAGAGCAAGGCAGTATGCCCTACGGCGGAATTGTTTTTGCTATCTGTAAAATGTTCGAGCAGTCGATTGACTATGACATCAAGGAAGGGTTTACGAAATCAATTGTGGATTCAAAAGAGAGAACAAAAGAATACAGACGAGATGCATCAATGGGCATCCATCATGGAATGTAGTTAGGAGGTGAAAATACAATGAAGAAGAACAAAAAAGTAAAGATGACTTTTAATATTGATCCCAAGGTCAGACGACAAATTAAAAATCTTGTTGAGGACCTTGGCTACAAAAGTGAGAGTGCATTTTGCTGTGAAGCTATCGAAGAATATCTCTCAAAGCTTCAATATGATAGCATAGGTACATACATGAATAAACTGTTGGTTCAAGCGGTAGATTCTACAATTGCAGGTCATACCGACAGAGTCGTTGATATGCTTTTCAAATTCGCTGTCAGCATTGAGAAGCAAACGATGATTATGAGTGGGGCCTATACGGAGTATTATATGGAAGACATTGAAGAGATGGCAATTGAAAATGTTAAGAAAAGACATGGAAAATTGTAAAATCCTTCGTGGACTTCCTCTCTCTTCTGTGGTATGCTTTGTCTCGCAGGAGGTGAAATAATATGTCAAAGCATACAAATGACTTAAGGCGATTGCATTTCGGTTAACGAATGTGCAATCGCCTTACAGACTTATTGTGAATTAACACAGCAAGGCTCAAAAAACTCGAACTTTTCTTGTTTGTTAGTTTTTCATGAGGTTCTTATTTTCCTTCATTATCTGTATTTGATTTATAAACCCAGCTCCTTATGTCTGTCATTATAAAGTTTAACTAATTCGTCTGCACCAAGCTTTTTAGCTTCAGCTATCCATTTATTCCAAGCAGCATCTCCTGAATCTTGACCGATAATATATTTAAACATTACTTCTTCAAATTTTTTGGAAAGTTTAGTTGTCAAGTCAGTTACTTTAGATACATCATCTTCGTCAGCAAAAGTAACATAAGGATCTGATGGTTCAAAGCCTCCGCATTTTGCAGGCCACTCTTGCGCTTCTTTCTCTCTTTCAGTATATTGGAAATAGCAAGAACGTTTGTCAACCTTTCTGTATGTACCTGTCATCCACATACAGTATTTTGATCTCAAGTCCATAATATCAACTTTTTTTCCTTCTTCAAATTCCAGATATTTAGCCATTCCGTTTTCGTCTATTTCAAATGTTTCTCCTCTGACACCGCATGTCATAAGTTCAGCACCTGCGTCTGAATATAAGAAATCCATTAGTTTCATTGTTAAATTAGAATTTTTGTTTTTAGATACAGCCACTAAACCGTTTGGTGAAATTTTATCCAATGTAAGAATGGTTTGCTTTGGTCCAACCGGATTGGCATATCTTAAATCATAGCCGGGAACTTGATTTTGGCTCATAAACATATCAAGTCTTCCTATCCAGTCATAAGTAACAAAAGAAGTTCCGGTTGTCACTTTTTGAGTCCATGCAGGTTGAGTATTTGTTAAAAATTCAGGGTCAAGTAATTTTTCATCATATAATTTCTTGAAATAGTCAAGAATTTCTTTAGTTTTAGGATCAGTATCAGAATATTTCCATGCTTTAGCACTTTCATCATAATAAACATTATATGACTTAATACCGCCCCACGCAACCGCGTAGTTAGTAATAAGTTCCTTGCCTGTTTTAGATGTTAAAGGATATGAATTCGGATATATCTCTTTTAATTTTTTAAGTGCCTGATAGAAAGTTTCCGGGCTGTTCCACATTTTAATTCCATGCTTATCAAATATATCTTTTCTGTAAAGCATACCATGATTTACATCTCTGTCACTGTCAATCAGAGGAAAAGCATACAGTTTTTTATCTGCTGCTGCAAAAGACTTAAATATCCAGTCGTTTTCTTTATTGTCAACAAAAATTCTTGAAAAGTTAGGCATTTCATCTAAGTGGTCATTAATAGGTTCCCAAGCGCCCTGCATTGCATAATCGTTTAATTGAATTAATGTACCCGCATTCATAACATCAGGAACATCAGAACCGGCAAGTAATACCTGCACCTTTTCTGCTGCCATGGAAACAGGAACTAAAATCGGTTTAATATTTAAGCCTGTTATCTGACTCAACTTGTCAAAAATATAAGTATTGGATGTATCTCCAACATCGTCCTGTGCATACATAACTATTTCTTCGCCATTACCGAACGGAACTTTAAGCCCTCCTGTATCGCCGACTTCAAAATCCAAATTGGAAACAACACCGTTGCCTTCGTTATTTCCTCCGCATGCTGCAAGTGAAAAAATCATTGCAGCTGCCATTAACAGTGTTACTAATCTTTTCATTTTGTTTCCTCCTTTTTTATATTGTTTTAAAAATGCTTATTGTTTATAAATTTTTTTATTTATGCTAATACACTATTTAATATTATATTTTAAGAACGCTTCTTGCACTTGCAGTTCCCGGTTTATATCTTGCACCAGTTATTTCAATTTTATCTAAAAGCCCGCGGATAGTTGCAAGTTCTTCATTTGTAAACGTAATATTAGCAGCACCTATATTTTCTTCCATTCTTGACATTTTAGATGTTCCAGGAATCGGAACAATAAAAGGTTTCTGATGAAGAAGCCATCCAAGTGCAACTTGAGCAGCAGTTGCTCCTTTAGCAGATGCTAAATCATGAAGACATTCTCTTAATTTAATGTTATTTTTTATATTTTCTTCTGAAAAACGGGTATCCTTAACACCTAACCCACCTGAGAACATTCCATCATTTCCGTTTGTCAAAAATCCTTCTGCAAGAGGACGGTAAGGAACGAGACCTATTGAAAGTTCCTCTAAAGCAGGAAGAATTTCTTCTTCAGGATAACGCCACATCATTGAATATTCATTTTCTATTGCAGCAACAGGAAAAACAGCATTCGCGCGTCTTAACATTTCCATACTTGGCTCGGAAATACCCCAGTTTAATAACTTACCTTCTTTGTTAAGTTTTTTCATTGCTTCCGCTGTTTCTTCAATCGGCGCTTCGGGATCTATTCTGTGAATATATAATAAATCTACATAATCAGTATTTAATCGTTTAAGTGCTGCTTCAAGAGATGCTCTTACATTTTTTTCACTGGCATCCTTTATCATTTCACCATTTTCAAAACGAATGCCGCATTTTGTAGCAATAGCTACTTTATCACGAACCGAGCGCAATGCCTCGCCAACGAGTTTTTCGTTTTCGCCTTCTGCATATACCTCAGCCGTATCAAACATAGTAACTCCAAGATCATACGCTCTTTGAATCATTTTAATACCGTGCTTTTTACTCTCCGGTGAATAATCTTTGCCAAGGGTCATACATCCAAGACCGATTGCAGAAACCTCCAGACCGTTTATACCTAATTTTCTTTTTTCCATTGTATTTCCTCCTGTGTCATATATATTTTCTTATTTCAATATTTTACTCTGCCTAAAGTCATGAATTATCATACCAATCAATGAACATGCAAAGAGAATTGTATGTGTTGTCAAGGGGCCGTATGACATAGTAACTAAATCATACGCAATCCATGACAATGAGTTCAAACCCATCCAAAGCCGATATTTTTTCCCGCTTTTTTGTGCAATACTCATAATAAATGCCAGAGCAGCCAAAATCGTAAATAAAGCACTCCACGAATCAGCAATAACTATATTGACTGTACCCAGTATGATTGCATAAACAATCAGCAACCATATTGGGATTTTAGCATCTTTAAAAAAGTAATTAATAAGTGATATGACCCCACCTAACAAACTTAAAACAGCACCATTGTTTCCGTTGACTGCAGTCAGATAACTTACTGCCATTATTATATTTCCTGTAAAAGTCATTAAAAGAATCATTCTCATATCTTTTCCTTTTAACAGCAACGCAACAATAAAAAATATCAGTCCGATAATGCTTAAAGCAAAAGAAATTGTTTGCATTATAATCATTCCTCCCAAGGTGCATTGTGTTAAATATCATAGATATCCGGAATCTTCACAAAGCAACTCTTTTCACAAGATTCTTTTGCTTTCATACAAATCAGTGCACTGCTGATGCCTGCATCAAGCGTAGACTCACCTTTTCCATCCATCAGTTCCAAAAAACTGTCGAATAAAATAGCATCGCTGCCGAAATGAGTTCCGCTCAGTTCCAGTTTATAGGTATCGACTCTGTCCGTATTGTGCATATAAACCTTTACTTCTGCTGTTTCACAATCATATTCCAATGTTCCTTTATATCCATAATATCTTCCACCCCGTCTTGCAGCTTTCTTGCGGGCAAAGAAATTTTGAGAATATGCTGCGTGCATTCCATTCTCATATCTTAAAATAGCAGTTGCACTATCATGGTTTCCTGTATCTTTTGCAAAACAACAATAATCGCCCAGAAGTCTATCATTGTACACCTTGGTTATGATTTTCGGACTTTCAGGACAAGTGTTATACTTATTGCAATCAGCACATTTTAATCCTTCAGGCATATCGCCCTTAAAAATCCGTTTGGATTCCATAGCACATATTTCAATCGGTCTCATACCAAGAATATAATCGATGCAATCCAAATCATGAGTTGCCTTCTGGAGCCACAAACCACCCGTAAGTACATCATCTCTATACCAATCATGGAAATAAATACGTCCGTACGGCACATCATTAAATGCCTGAACCTGCTCCACCGTACCAATTTTACCTGAATCGATAATCTCCTTTGCAAGGTTTATCAATTTATTATATCGAAATGGGAAGGAGGTCATTACCTTGGGATTATACATCACCATGGCATCCTTTAGTTTTTTCAAATCATCCATATTGGTAGAAACGGGCTTTTCCAAAAGCAAAGGAATCCCCTTCTCCATCACTTTTACTGCAAAATATGTATGTAAATCGCAGCGTGTGCCGATAAATATACCATCCAACTGCTCTTCTGCAAGCATTTTATCTGCATCATCATAAACCCTAAGATTCGAATCATACATTTGGGGACATAAATCTATAGCAGCCTTTACTTTATCCGGATTGATGTCCGTAACTGCTACTATCTTTGCGGCATCGGTTATATTTTCACTAATAACCTGTCCAATTCTATGACCAAGACCTATTACACCTATTTTTTTCATTGTTCAAATTTCCTCCAATTGTTCTATAGCAGTGAGATCTTTAACACTTGACATCTTACTACATTAAATATTATAGATATCCGGAATCTTCACAAAACAATGCTTTTCCGATGACTCTTTAGCCTTCAAACACATCAAAGCACTACTGATCCCCTCATCCAGAATAGATTTTCCCTTACCATCCATCATCGCGATGAAATCATTCATCATAATTGCGTCGCCGCCAAAATGGCTACCACTTAACTCAAATTTATAAGTATCTACCCTATCTGTATTGTGCATATATACCTTAACCTCTGCAGTAACAAAGTCAAACTCCAAGGTGCCTTTATATCCGTAATATCTGCCTCCCCGTCTGCCTGCTTTTTTACGGGCAAAGAAGTTTTGGGAATAAGTGGCATGCATTCCATTTTCATATCTTAAAATTGCACTTGCGCTGTCGTGGTTTCCTGTATCTTTTGCAAAGCAACAATAATCACCCAACAAACGGTCATTATAAGTTTTTTCGATAAACTTTGGACTTTCCGGACAGGTATGATACTTTTTGCAATCTATACATTTCAAACTGGCAGGCATATCACCCTTGAATATTTGTTTGGATTCCATAGCACAAATTTCAACTGGTCTCATGCCAAGGATATAATTTATACAATCCAAATCATGAGTTGCCTTCTGAAGCCACAAGCCACCGGTAATACTGTCATCTCTGTACCAGTCATGATAATAAACACGCCCGTATGGAACATCATTGTATGCCTGCACCTGTTCCACCGTTCCGATTTTTCCGGAATCAATGATTTCTTTTGCCAAAGTGGCAAGACCTGCATATCTTAATGGAAAAGAAACCATAACCTTCGGGTTGTGTTGCACCATGGCATCCTTTAATTTTCTCAAATCCTCTATATTGGTAGAAACCGGTTTTTCCAAAAAAAGCGGAATACCTTTCTCAATAACCTTCACTGCATAAAATGTATGTAAATTGCATCGAGTGCCAATAAAAACACCGTCTAATTTCTCATCTGTAAGCATTTTATCTGCATCCTGATAAATTCTGACATTTTCATCATATATCCCCGGGCAAAAGTCAATCGCCGTTTTGATTTTCTCCTGATTAATATCAGTTATAGCTACAACTTTAGCGTCATCAGTTGCATTATTCAAAATTTCCCCAATGACATGACTTACTCTGTAGCCAAGCCCTATCACACCTATCTTTTTCACTGTCTATCTCTCCTCCGTTTATCCTATGCAGCCAATTGCCACACCTTGCGCTTCTAATTTACTTATCCATTCCTATATAATAATTATTTAAATACAAAGATTGTATATGGCTTTTTAGAAATCATCTGAACAATGCATTGGTCATTAAGAACCAAATCAGACAATTCCCCTTCGACTGCCTTTGTACGAGTTCCATTTGCCTCCAAAACTATTATCTGCATATCTGAAATTTTGTACAATTCTTTGTTTCCTAATTCAATATATCCTTGCTTTACAGAATCAATTGTACTTTTTACAACTCTATTTATATTATTTTTATTATTTGCATTAGTATCGCTATCGATAGTTTTATCAATTAAAGTACCGTTACTGTATTTATAAAACAATTTAAATTTACGTATTCTTCCGTCCTTATCATACATAAACTTAACTATGTCACCTTCGGAAATATCATTAAATGTATAGTTATTATCTTCATCCTTAAGGTTTTCATAAGTATTTATATATAATTCTTTTTTAGTAAGAGAATCTCCGTACTTACCCTTTAAAACACTGATTTTTTTAACCGGTTCGCCGTTTGCATCGACCGAATCTGTGATTTTAGATACTGCACACAAAACATCATGCCCTTCAAATTTATCCGGATATACCTTTGCAGTCACAACAACAGCTGATGACTCAATATCATCCTTATTGTCAATATAACCGCACAATGTGTACCTGCCTCCGTCATAGAAATAATTCGAAGCAACTATTTCGAATTCATCCTCTCCGGCGGTTAAAGGATCCGAAGGAACCTTAAAGAAAACGGTGTCATTATTATAATAAACTTCGTATTCAAACGACAAGCTACCCTTAAAATATTCTCTTTCACGGTTTTCATATCTTAAGCAAATTCCGTCCTCGGAATCAGAAAATTCGCTATATAGTTTTCCTGTTGTAAGAATTTTAATTTTACCGTCAACTACTTTGTAATTTACAACTCCGTTATAGGAATTATCTACCAAAATTAAATTTAAAATTTCCTGATAGGTTCTGGTTTTGCAATTCACATCATTTACAATAACATTATCAGCCAGCATATATTCAACAAAGTTACCTTCTTTTGTAAACAGTTTTGCAATAATTTCTTCTTCATTATCCAAAGTAACAGGAACAAGTTTTACAAGATATGCCAGTGGATTTTCATCTGCTAACATCATAGTAATATTTGCAACATAACCATAAGAATCAAAATAAATCGTCACATTATTTCCGGGTGCAATAGCACTTTTTCTTAAAAGTCCGTAATAATTTAATTTATATTCCTTGCCATTTATAATAAATCCGTCCGATGATACAGAATCAACTCTTCCTGATACAAAATCATTATTAACAACAACCTTAACCTTATCTTCGCCTTTATATATGGTTAATATATCGTTTTCCTTAATATCATTAAATCCTATAAGTTCTCCGCTTTTGTTTTTGATATCATATTTTAAGTCGGAATTTGAAAAATCAATAAAAAGCGCTAAATTATATTTATCATATATTTTCTCATTCCTTGCGTCTATTGTACCTGCGGTAATAATTTCAGCCTTACTGATAATAACAACATCATAGGTTTTAGAATTATTCGTGCTTACTACAGTTATATCGCCTAAATTAAAATTAAAAATTGAACTGTCATATATTTTGTTACTTCCGTTTAATATGTAGGATGCCGTCTGGGATATATTTAATCTTTCAAGTTCCCCGTCCTCAGTTTCATAAATAAGAGTATTATTTGTAAAATCAATAAAATCTTCTTTTAAAATTGTAACTTTACCGGATTCTAAAACATTATAGTAAAAAAGTTTGTTAAAACTGTCATCGTCCTTAGAAAATGTATACATATATGTAACCTTAGAGCCTAAAAGATGAGATAGGTCTTCATTGGTTTTCATTGAAATTCCGTCAATTATAACTCTGTTATCAAACGCTTTATCGTTTGATAAAATCGCCGCAGAATCGGTGGCCAGAACTAATCCCTTACCTCTTTTCATATTAAAGTTTTGTGAAAGCAATGTTCTTCCGCTTGAATTACTGTATTCTTTTTCTGCACCGACTGATACAAGTTCCATCAAAGGAATATCAAGAGAATTATTGATAAGTTTCGCTACTTCTTCTCTTAAAATATAATCAAAGGTATTACCTTTAAAGTCTTTATACATACCGATTGAATCTGCTGTTGCAATATATCCTGTAGGATAACCACCATTTTGAGGTGTTTTATAGTGATATCCTAAAATATGAATTAAAACCTTTGTCGCTTCATTACCTGTTATACAGTCATCGGGTCTGAAACGGTGATTATCATCACCTGTCATATAACCTTTTTCAGTAACATAGCAAATATAATTATATGCCCAATGATTTGCAAAAAGGTCTTTGTAGTTCAAATTTTCCGTATATAAAGTATTTACACCAAAGCCGTCCAAGACACATACTATTTTTGCAAATTCAGCTCTTGTCAAACAATCTTTGGGATTAAAATCTCCGTTTTCGTCACCGGTCATTATTCCAAGCATATTCATAATTTCAATATCATTAGAATAATCTTCTAAATCTTCTGCCCAGATTGTTACAGATCCTATATTTAAGAAAAGTATGCATATTAATAATAAAACAGATATTTTTCTCATAAATAATTGCCCTTTCATTATTGTATATAGTTAAGGAATTTATCAACAACTACTGCCGCTTCCGCTCTTGTTAAGTTATTAAGCGGTTTAAAAGTGTTGTCCTCATATCCATTTACAATGCCATAAGCGTTCATCATAATAACGCTGCCCCTTGCATAATCTGCTACCAGGTTATCATCAGAAAAAACATAGCCTGTTAAATCTTCAACCTTGTCCGCTTTTGCTATTATGTTAAGAATTCTATATAGAATAACAACAGCATCCTGCCTTGTTATATTGTTGTCAGGAGCAAACGAAACATCAGAAATTCCATTTACATATCCGTTTTTGAATGCTGATGCTACATATTTTTCGGACCAGTGCCCCAAAGTGTCTGAAAATACATTTTCTACATTCTCATCATATATTCCCATACTCATTGTAATCATTTTTACAAATTCGGCTCTTGTTACGAAGTCCTGAGGATAAAATTTATCAGTTTCCTTGCCCTTAATAATTCCATTGTTATAAAGGTTTAAAATCGCTTTCTCTGCCCATGAGTAACCTGATATATCGGAAAATCCGTATTTAACATCAACATCCGTGTTAATATAGTTGTCAGGTTGGAGTGTTTCGTCGGTTTTATAGGTATCTCCTCCGCCTCCGCCTCCGCCTGCCGGTGGCGGCGCGGGTTGCTGATAGGACTGCCTTATTGCGACATAATTTAAAATACCATAATCAATATACGAAACTAAGTCAGAAAGTGAGTTTATGTTATTTTTATTATTCATAATATATAACAATACTGTATCCTTGATAACTTCAGAAGAGTTAAGAGTATCAACATAAGAAATTATGTTAAGTTCAGTTTTATAATCGTCAAGTATATCAAAAATATTTACATAAGATACTACCTCTTTTACAGAAGTTAATATAACACTTTCAAAATATTTATCATATATTTTGTCATAACCCTCGTAAGTGTTTTTATTTACCAGACTATATACTTTTTCTTTTCCTGTTTCGGATAAGGTCTTAAACAATTGATATTCTTTTCTGTCCTTTAATTTAAGAACTCTTTCGTAATTATCTAAAATTGTTTTTCCGTCAACATTTCCAGCTTTTAAGGCTTCTAAAAGAGTAAACCTGTCAAATTCTTCGTAAATATTTTCGGCATTAAATGCATTTGAAAGTTTTAGTTTCATATTATCAATAACAGTTGTTTTATTTGTAAGACTGTTAAAGATAGCCACATCAAATAAAAGATTTTCATTATCTTGTGCAATAGAGCCCACAACTTCCTCATTTGTTATTGTGCCAAGGTTAAGTTTGGAAACCAAGTCGTCTATTGCACTTACAGCAGGAATTTTTAAAGGTATGTTATCAAATTTAACCTTATCAGAAACTAAATATACAAAAGTATCACCCGTGTTTGAAGGCAAGCGCTTTTCAAAATACCAGGATCCGTCTTCTTTCACAGCTGTCTGACCGATAATATAATAATCGCTAACAGTTGCACTGTTAACATTTTTAGAGGAAGGTAAAATTCTTACAGTAATCTGGTCTCCAACATTAAATTCTTCTTCTGAAAGTGTTCCCTCTGCAATAACTTTCTGAACAGTTTCGCCAGACTCTCCAAGTTCTCTTTTGATTGTTACCTTATAACTGCCTGCAAAAGCAGTAAACTGTATTACAAGTATAAAAAGCAATGTAAATACTAAAATCTTTTTCATTTGCTACCTTACCTTTCTTACCTAATATTTAAAAATCAATTATTTTCAACTAATCTTATAACAATATTTTTATCATCACAATTAAATGCATTGTAAATTATTTTTGAATAACTATACCAGTATCTGTATTTAAAATAAGTATTTTCCTTTGTGCCATTTGGCATCTTTATGTAAACTGCCAATGTTATATCATCGCATTTTCCATAAACTGTCTTTAAATAATCAGTTATATCAAACAACGAAGAAGATAAATTATTTTCACTTGGTACAACAGGAATTTCACATTCTGCTACAGGTTTTAAATTCCCAATAAGATTACTTATATCAGTTAATGCGTCAACATAGTCTGTATCAGTATTTAATTTATCCCATACACTGTTATCAACTGCATATAAATATGCCTTTACAGCATCTGGTTTTGGAGTTACAGTCCCAAAACCGTTATCCATACAACCATATAAATCCAGATAAACAGGTTTTTCAAAATCAATAAATTTCATATTGGAAATATTTATATTCATAAGACTTAAAGAAGTGTTATTTTTTGTTCCGCTATCGTTATTCGACATCGAAATACCTATTTTATCCTCTAATGAATCAAAAATTCTTCCTGTGTACGTATTACTGTCCGCTGTATTTATCCCCTGATTCAGAGAACACATTTTATTTAACACGCCTGTATCGGAAAGTTTTACGTTTTTTTCTTCCGATATTTGCTCTCCTTTAATATAAAGTGCATTGCCATAAGCAGTCTTTTCTACTATAGTATCATCAAATTTTACATAAGGTCTTAAATAGTAAGAAAAATCTATTTTTTTATTTTTATCAATTAAGTGAATACCATAAGGGTCTGAATTTGTACTTATCGATTTAAGAAGATAAGATTCTTTATCATTTATTTCAACCAAAGGATTATTTGACATTATAAATCCCTTTTCATAAACATTAAAATTATTATCCTTTAAATCATTAACAAAAACAGCAACACTCGTTTCATCCTGATATATTTTTTCAAACGGTGTTATAAAAGGTGAAAGAGGCTTGTAAATTGACTTGTAAAAATTAAGATTTCTTTCGTTTGCCAAAGAAGATATCCTTTTTACACTAACAGTTCCCGCAAACCCTTCAAATCTTAATATTCCTCTATCCTTTTTAACTTCAACCGTTTTTACTATATCTCCTATAGTAACTTCCCATATACCGTCCTCTATTCCTACAAAAATATATTCTATATAATCTTCTCCCTCAACCGAGGCGGTAAATTCATCGCTTAATTTATCGTAACCTTTGTAAAAAAAGGTTGCTTTTTTATTTATAACAGTTCCTAAGAACTTCTCATTTTCAAATTTTAAAACATCTAAAGGCATTATGTCATCGTCATCGTCGCTAATCTGCATAACATTAAGAAAATAATCAGTTTCGTTTTCTTCAGAAGGTGAAATCTCCACACGATATTTTCCCGATTCGTCAGTGCTTTCGTCAACGGGGTATGCAGTATAGTTTTTTCCGCCAACGAAATATTCCATTCCCTTCCCTCCTATACATTTAAGTTCAGCATCAGAAGGGAAAAGAGTATCATTTATAACTCTGCCTCTATTTAATTCATTGGTTTTGTTTTTTATAATTGTTCTTTTTCCATCAATTTCAGGCTCGTTCTGGCTATGTAAAAGATATGTTTTCTTAAAGTTTTTATCCTTTGATGTAACCATATCAAAAACAATAAGAGCCCCTTTGTACGTATCATCAAAAAAGTTATAAAATATAAAACTTCTCTGATAATCGGACACTTTATCAGGCGAATACCATCCGGATATATCGCCTCTTAAATATGAATAAGAAGGTTTGTTTAAATCATCTCCGTAATCTACGGAAATAATTTCTCCCATTTTTCTTTTTAAATATTCAGTCTGATATTTTACCGAATCAATATCATAAGAAAGGGTATAGGAAATCCTCTGACCTCCGTCATTAACCTCTCCTATACCAAAATCGGTTTCATTTGGGTTGTACACAAGCATTGCATTATGAGCAACAGTTCTTGAGTAGTAATTGTTATAATGGTCGCTGCCGTATGCCTGACCTGTTTTTCCGTCTTTATATATTCCGCTGTCAAGAAGCAATGCTCCTTTATAATACACTTCAAAACTACCCGCGTCCAAATGCTGATGCCCCCTGAAATATTCTTCAGGCATTCTTAACGAAACGGTCAGATCATCCTCACTCCAGCCTGTTCTTGCAGTCATGGTTCCCTGTTCGTCACCGCTGTACACAGTAAGCGGTAGTTCTTCGCAATCTTCCATTGGGACATTGCTGTCATTTAAAAGAAGATACAACATAAGAGATTGCAAATATGCATCATTTTTTATTGTATGAGGATATGCAGTTGTATCCTCAACCCATTTTTTTAAGTATGGGTCTTTAAACAGAAATACTGCCGGTGCTAAAACAGTATATGCCTTTGTATGCATTCCTGTTCCGCCACCCGTTACCATGTCTCCGCTTTTTAAAAGTTCCCCGTCAGGTCTTGTTCTTATAATCATCTGATATGCTATATTTTTCTGTTTGTCGGATACTGCCTTACAACCTATCCCGCGTAAGAGCATATTCATAAATAATTCGCCGTCAAAGCGGGTAGTATAGTATCCGTCGCTTGTTCTTAACATAAAATTATCATTTTCATAATGATAATTAGCAACGGGAACAAATTCCGAAAGTACTCTTCCTGCTATTAAATCGTAAAATTCAGGTCTTTCATCATAAACCGCAATTGCAAATGCCAATAAGTCCTTTATTATTGAGTTTTCCCAGCCCTGATTGTTATCATAGGCACTTAAAAGAAGGGGGGGCCACGCACATTGCTGATGTCTTGCAATCGACACCATTTTATCTATTAAATATTCCTTCTTATCCATTGTAAAATATGGGGAATTATAACACCAGTCGTAAACAATGGATGTGACGAAAATTGCCCCTCCCATTTCCCTTTGCTCCTGCAGGGTGGTTACATTAAACTTATCAAGAATTTCAAGATAAGAAATAGCGGTATCAATAGCAGTTTTAGCATATATCTCATCATTTTCTTTGTTTTCAGATATCAGATACATAAAGGCATTAGCCTCTATTTTATCAAGCCAATCTGAATTCATTGCACCGCTGAACTCTGTCAGAGTAAGATTAACCTTAACATCTCTTAAGGTTTCAAATACACGTTTTGTGTTTTTTGTTGCTAAATTCAGGGAACTTCTTATATCCGGAAGCATACCCGTGTTTACAATAACTCTTGGATGCTCACCTTTTTTGGGATAATAGGAAGGCTTAGGATATACTCTTGAAAAACCATTGTCACCTGACAAAATATCCTGCCCTAATCCATACGGCATATAATATTTACTGTTTGTAACAATAATTTTATCAAGAATAAGCCCTGATTTATTTGCCTTTAGTTTGATTATATTATCTCCCTGACTAAAGACCGCGTTATCAATTACAGTCCACTTATAATCGGAAGTCGGAAGAGGATAACCGCTTGAAAACCTTACATACGGATTATCATTTATTGCATAATCAAAAGAATTGTTGTTTTTTATTCTTACAAATATCTTATATGCTCCTGAAACACCGACATTTACCGTAAAGCACAATGGCACTTGTGTACTGTAATCTGTGCCGACTGTTTCCATTGCATAATTACCGGAACGTCCATCATCAGCATTAAATACTTTTCTAAAACCATAAGTTCCGCTTTGCCCAAAAATGCCTTCTTCTGCTTCAATTGCTTGAAAAAAAGGCTCACTTACGATATCAGCAAAGCAGATAAATGATGACAAGAACATATAAAGTATAAGAATAACTGCTATACTTTTTTTCATAAGTTCACCTTTCTTTCAATTTGGGAGGGCATATAAGCCCTCCATTAAAATTTATTATTAAAAAATTCTATTCGCAACTATTTTTTATAATATACTAATCTTGGAGATGTGCTGTCAAATGAAGATTTTGTATAGACATTAAAGTGTGTTACATAGTATGTTGGTTCGCCGGCAATTAACGCGTCTTCTTTAAGAGCAAATGCCATAACAGCATAATCACGACCAAGTGCAATTGCCTGATTGATTGCAGGTGTTATATTAAAGTAATTGTTTTGTACTGTCGTACCTAGGTTAGTTACACTCATAAGTCTTTCATCTTTAGCATACTTTTCCATATCTTCTTCATAGCTTGTTATATTTCCATCTGTGTTTGTGCGAGTTGTTTTTTCAGTATCCCAGTCAAATTCATCAGGTAAAAGGTACGCATAAACATTTGCATTTTCAAATTTAGAATTATTTCCTCCAGAATTACTAGCGTTGGAATGCAATCCAATTGTAAATTTCCTTGATGTGTCAACTTTTTCATCCAGATTTGAAATATCAATTTTTACAAATAACATTCTTTTGTGGTGTGCACTATTACCAGTATCTTTGGTAATAGAGGCTTTGATAAGTCCCGAACTGTTTGGCGTACTATCAGTTTTATCATCGCAGAAAACTTCTAATATCGGATCCGCCGTATCTACTTTATTATATCTTATGGTTGCTTCGGTAACTTTAGCAGGAGTAGCATTCTTATCAATAGCGTATTCGGTTCCTGTTGTTTTTTCACCATCTGCTACCTTGTAAGGAATTGCAGCGGTAATTTCTTCCTTCCAGCCCTTAAATTCAATACCGAAGCGTTTAGTCGCTTTAACACGTGCAAGTTGGTCATCGCCAACTTTGTAATCCTTACCATTAACGGTAACACCGATTTCGTCAAACGTATCATTCTGATCCGCTCTTCCAAAAACTATAGTGCTTTCTTCCCCGTCAATTTCTGTTGTAAAACTGTAATCAACATAAACACCTGCAAGGCATCCGCAAGAAATGGATAGAGCAAGTACCAGTGTTAATACAAGAGTTACTAAGCTTTTTTGTTTTTTCATTTAAAATCTCTCCTTTTATTTTTATATTAATGAATAATTTATTCATTTATTTCTATAGTTAAGGTCGGGCAATTATCCCCGCCTGTCATATAATAGTAGGTAATTGAGGTTGCGGCAGTAAAATCATTTTTCTGATTAGTATCGCCTGCCAGTGCAAGATATGCATAATTTTCTTCATTTGAAATTGCATTATAAATTATTGATGTTATATCCAAAGATACTGTTTCA
The DNA here is from genome assembly GCA_045658425.1 of Clostridia bacterium. GTDB lineage: Bacteria > Bacillota > Clostridia > UMGS1840 > HGM11507 > SIG450. The sequence continues at coordinate 21,149 of JAZOVB010000124.1, forward strand.
AATGCACCTGTAAATTCTACTGCCCCTGATGTAACAGGTGTTTTACCATCAACATAATTTGTATAATCTGTTGATCCGTAATCATAACCTGTTGCAGAACGATTTTCCGATTCGGTATCCCAGTCAAATGAATCAGGAAGAGTTAACACTCTAACCGTCATACTATCCATTCCTGTATCATCGGGATATCTTTGCATTTTAACACTCATATTAAGAATAAATTTAGTTTTATCGTTAATATAAGATTTGTTTTTAAGTGATGATACATCAATTTTTAAGAAATTCATTGTACATTGGTTTGCCCACTTACTAACAGTAAACTTACAGGCATCCGTTGCAAAACAATTTTGTTTTGATGCAAGATATGAAACAGTCGGTGTTACAGTCTGTTTATTGGATTTTTCAAATGCAACAGTATAAACTATTTCTTCGCTTGTAAGTTTATTTTTAAGAGTCACTGTTGCAACCGGATTATCTGCTGTTGCCTGTGTAACCATAAGTTCAATATCAGGATTTGAAAGAGCTGACGCTGTAACTTCTTTTGGTTCTGTTACACCAAACGGAAGTGTGAATGTGTAATCCGTTTTGTCTTTCTTAAATCCTTCAATTAATGTACCGTCAACTTTTATTTCCTCTAAGGCATTGGCAAAGTTAACAAAATTTACTTTATATATAACTTTTGAAGTTCCGTCCCCTGATGTTAAAGTAATCGTTGCGGTCTGGCCTTTTGAAGAAGGAGAAATATCATATTCTGCTTTTGCACCGACACCGATCAGTTCACAATTTATAGTCGGATTAACTTCTCCCATTACCACAAAATCATACTCGAAAACATTATCTTCCAGCTCGACATTTCCAATACCTTCAATATTTATACTTTTGACTTCAACACAGGATGCAGGATTGATAAAATCTGCAATTATATAGTAATAATCCTTTGTGCCATCGAGTGATGTTGCACCGCCTAAGGTGACAGTTTTTGTTTTACCTTCTTCAACAACAAATCGTTTTCTGTATGCAAATGAAGATGATGGATTTATCGCATTTTGTGTTCTTGATACTTTATATTCCGCTCCGAGTTTTTCATAACCCTGAGATACAATCCAGTCGGTATTATCATGAACACCGTAAACATAAATATCGGCTGAGCGGTCAATAGTAAAGAATCCCATTTCTTTGTTGCCGTTATTTTTATCAGCATGGAAGGAATCATATCCTAACACCTGATAAGATGGTTGGATAACCGTTTTCCCGATTAGAGAATCAGGAATATCTACTAAGTAGAAATTATCTCTGTCGTAAAATGCCAATGTTTTTGAGGTTGGGACAACAGTTTTATATCCGTCTGCCACATCAGTTGGTCCTTTACCCACAGGGAAAACAGGTTTCTTTGCAATATCGGTTGTCATATCCACCTTTGCATTCCCACTCTTTAACTGATATGCATCGGTAATTTTTCCGTCTGCAACCTTAAGGGAAAGAACATAATTCTTAACATTTCCGTTCTGGGCTGTAACCTTAATATTTACATCCTGCGGAATAGAGGTTATAGTATCAATTTCAATTTTTGCTGATGAATCCTTTGCTATAGGAGAAATATTCGGAGTATGGCTGAGTGAAGCATAGTCAATAGTCATATTATCCTTTATTTCCATTTCTTTTCCGTCAACATAAAGTTTTAAAAGTGTATTGTTAGACGATAAATCTCCCCCAAACTCTCCGTTTGGTGCTATAGCCTTACCGTTTTTTATACTATCCCATACAAACGTTTCAACTAAAACACCTGTTGTATCTGATGGAATAGAAACTGTTCCGGAAACATTTTGTGAAACTCTATCCTTTAATGTTCCACTCGTCTCGTAATGATTAAAATATTCTCCATTCTTCGTTACTAAAACTATAAATGTATAATCCTGATCTTCGTCATATATTTGTTTTACAGTGCAGTTTACACCTAAGTTGCCTCCCGCAGGAAGCGTCAAGGTTGAATAACTAAAATCAGTTATTGAAACCTTAAGAGAACATGATTCTGAAGCAAAAACATTACAACAAAGAAGCAGTAACGCAATTATCACAGAAATTATAAATTTTTTCATACATTCTCCCCTTTTACTTATTATAGAATTTCATTTCTTTTATAACAAACCAATCGTTAATGGTATTACCATTAGATACCATCTTGAAGTATTTTGCTCTCTTACCGATGGGGTAATCGACATACCCCTGTGTAAATCCTGTGTTACCCGAAGCAGCCAGTTCGTAGTTAACTCCATCAGTCGATACATAAAATTCATAGTTATAATCTCTTGACGATCCGCTGTTCCAGAATATTGATACATGATCAAGGAATTCTTCTTCTTTAAATTCATAAGTAAGCGTACCGCCTAAAGTATTCGTTCCTGCCATTGAACCAATGTCACCATCATGAGCCATATAAGGCTTATACGCATAGTAGAAATCAGTTCCTGTTGCGTCTTTAATATTAATTCTGTTTTTCTCATTGGAATCAAGCAAGAAATCCTTTGCTCTTTCGTAAGGATTGCTGATCCATACAATATCAGCCACTGTGTCAAAATAGTAACTTTTTTGGAATATATCTGTTAAAACTGAACTATGAATGTAGTATTTGTTGTTGGCAAACAAAGGTTTATAAGTTATTTCCTTTTCATCTATTATGTCAGAATATTGCAATTTCTTTAAAACCTTATTTTCATTTAATAAGAAGGTATATTCATTATCTTCAAATACCACATCGATTTTATTGTCTTTAACTGAGAACTTATACTCACTATCCATAATTGAAAGCATCTTTTCAAAAGGAAGATATATTTGCCCGTTTATTTTTTCAATTTTATTTTCCTCAGTTAAATATTGATACATTGTATTATAAGAAAGTTTAATTTCTTTAGGATTAACCTCTCCCATAGCATTCAAAAAGTTAAAGTCCTTTGAAGGAATATTATTAAAGCCTCTTTCTCTTTTTAAAGTATAATATCCTGCAGGTGCTTCAAAGTATGCGATGCCGCCTTCTTTAGTAACATCTGAGTATGCGACTGTGTTTCCGCTGTTATCAGTAATCTTCCATCTACCGTATCTTAACCCGTCAACAACCCATTTGTATTCTTCTTTGCCTTCTCCTTCTATATGAACTTTAACATCATTGTATGTTTGTTCTTCTTCCTTTGAAAGATAGGCTACTCTGTCTTTAATCTGAACGCCATAATGACTTTCATTTTCGTATTGTTTTACCAAAAGCGGATTTATGGTATCGTTATTATCAGAAACCTGAATAACATTCAAGAAATAATCTTTATCTTTCTTGGTTTTAGGAGAAACCTCTATTCTCCATTTACCGCTCTCGTCCCCTTTAATAGCGCTAACTGCAGTTGCGTTCTTTCCATCAACCCAATATTCTTTTCCTTCTCCGCCGATTTTTTCAACATTTAAATCTTCGGTTTCAGGAAGAAGAGTATTATTGATAAGTCTTCCGTTATAACCATATTCGGTTCTTTTAATAATCTGAGAGTTTCCGATTATTTCAGGCTCCTCCTGAGAGTGTAAAAGCCATGTCTTTTTAAATTCAGGATTGCTGCTTTCAACCTTATCAAGCACAATTAATGCTCCAGGATAAACATCATCGAAGAAATTAAAGAAAAGCATCGTTCTTTCATAATTTTTCATCTTCTCAGAATATGCATTTGTAATATCGGTTTTTATGTAGGAATATGCCGGTTCATTCATATCAGGACCATAATCAACACCGATTCTTGTAGCGTGAATACGATCATCGCTGGTGGCTTCTTCATAAGTTTTGCTGTCATTTTTGCCGATATTTCGTGCCTTAACCTGACCGCCATCATTTGTACCGCCCGGTCTTGAACCCGGCATTACCTCGTCAGGATCGTATACTAAGATGCAGTTATGCGCAATTGTTCTTTGCATATAATCCTTTTGATGATCGGATCCAAAGTGAGTATTAGTCACATATTTGCCATTTTCATCATAGAATGGCAACCCTTGATATTCACCCGCATCAAGTGCTAACAAACCTTTATAGTAAATAGTAAATGTACCTGCATCCAAATGCTGATGGTCTCCTCTGTGTCTTCCGCCACCTTTCATGGAAACAATCATGGTATTGGAATCCATTCCTTCATCCCATCCTGTTCTTGCGGTCAGCATATTATGCCCTTCGCCGCCATACATCGTTAAAGGTAAAGAATCATATGATTCGGGATCTAAAGACGGATCATTGTAAATTAAAAATTCTACAATAGTGTTTCCTTCACTTTCTCCGGCATCTTCAATACCATTCTTTTTCATTTTATACATTTCATATTTTAAATATGGGTCATTATATCTTACAGATGTTGAAAACAAAGGTCCCATCTCGCCCACGTAATACGCTCCGCTTACCAAGGATTTATCATAAGTGTCTCCGTCCTTCATAAAAACTCCGTCAGGACGTCTTCTATAAATCTGATTATATGCCATCAATCGCTCCTCTTCGGGAACAAGATTTTCTAGTCCCAGACTATACAAGATTAAGTTACCCTTGGTTTCATAGCCAAATCTGGATTTTCCGTAAGCATCTCCATCACCCTGAAAGATACTTTGCTTATGCCAAAATCGGTTTATAGGAATAAATTCAGAAAAATATCTGCCTGCTGTAACATTCCAGATATCAGGATAGTCCTCATAAGTCGCCACTGCAAGTGACATCATATCCACCTGAATACTGGATTCATGCCCATGCCCTGAAGTAAAAGCATTTTCCTGAATAGCAGGCCAGCCACATTCCAGCTTTGCTGCCATTGCCAGACTTTTCTTTATGAGAAAACTCTTTTTTTCATCATCAAGAAGGTTATAGCACCAGTCATAAACCTTCGCTATATACTGAACAATTCCCGAACGGGCAAGTTCCAGAGAACCGGAAGCAGAATAACTGACAGTAGAAAGATACTCTATAAGACCGTCAACCGCTTTATGCCCGTACTCTTCATTATTAACATTATCAATAGCATACACAAATGCACATGCTTCCAGGTATCTGTGAACATTACTCGAGAAGGAATAAGTTGCGTTTGAATCCATAGTACAATTAACATTGGAATCAGCAAGTTTTTTCACACTTTCCCATGCCGGAAGATTTTGTTCTAAAGTAAGATTTTGCTTCACTATTTCAATATTTCCCGGATTTAAATAAAGTCGCGGATGCTGGGACGGAGGAGTATAAGCAGGAAGAGGATAATACATCCCTTTCATTGTTTCTCCCTCTTTACCAAGCATGAACTCGCCCGGTTTTTCTCCCATTCCAATCGGAGCATAATACTCACTGGAGGTAACCAGAATTTTATCTATATCCATACCGTATCTGGGCATGACACCAAATAAGTTTTTACCTTTTTTAAGTTTTACAGTTTCGGCAGCACCCCAGGTAAACAAATCAGGGATGGAAAACTGGCGCAATGTAAACGCACCGTTAATATGAGAAATAAAGTTTCCGTGACTGCCTGTGGTTGAGTATACTCTCATCCAGATAGTATAATAACCTTCCGTTTCTACCTCAATATACAAAGATAAATCATCTATGCCGTTCTCGGCATATCTTAAGGCACCTGCTTCCGCATCCTCAGACCTTGAGCCCCAAGGATTTAAAACAACACCACCTGATGCCCCTTCTACTTTCACAGTTCTGTAGCCGGTAGTTCGATAACAATCCTCTGCCTCTATCATACCAAACTCATCTACAAGCTTTAAGACAGGAATTCTTGCATCAAATTCTTCCGCAAAATTTATAATAGAAATATTACCGAATATAATAGACAAAATCGTAGTTAAAATCAACAACTTTTTCATAGTCTGAAATCCCCTCCCTAAGATAACTTTTCATGCTATCATAATTATATCAATTGCAATTTTTTTAAACAATGTAAATCCTTGTGAATTATATGTAAATCCTTAATTTTCAAATTGACAGTTGCAAAAAAATTATGATAACCTATAATTGTAACAATATCGATTTTCCAATAGGAAAACCAATATGCTTCGGAGGTGCTTAATATGATTGACAAAATAGACGATTCGAGAGTGGATTTATATACCGATTTTTATGCGAACCAAAATTTTGAAAACAGAGAACTTAACATACTTTCTGCAGGCAGACATATTAACATTCCACCTCTTGTTTCTCACCAGGAAAACTATAACTCATACTCTATGCACTATATTTTAAAAGGAGAAGGTATTCTTCGTTATAACGACAAGACTGTCAATTTAAAAGAAGGGGATATTTTTCTTTTGTTTCCCGATTGCGAATACTATTATGAAACAAGTATTATTAATCCCTGGGATTATATCTGGGTCGAATTTTTAGGGCATAGTGCAGATTATATTATTAAAGGGACGGAACTTTCAAAAGAACGCCCCTATACATCAAAAAAGCAAAATCTAAAACACTATTTTAAAAATATTATTAGTCACAATGGACCTTTAGATTCTGATAGATACGCAATGCTTGGCAATCTTTATTTATTACTTTCAAAACTTATGGTAACTCCGGTAAATAACAAAGACAGGGAAACTTTAGCAAAAGCACTTGATTATATCAGAAATCACTATTCTGAAGATATTTCAGTCGACAAATTAGCATTTGCTACAAAAATTCCAAGAGATTATCTGTGTAAGGTTTTTATAAATGAATTAAACACTATCCCTTCCTCTTACATTGTGAGGTATCGTGTTTATGAAAGTCTGTATTTACTCAGCAATACAGAGTATACCATTGCAAAAATAAGCGATATGGTCGGTTTTTATGACCAATTTCATTTTTCAAAATCCTTTAAAAAGATATTAGGAATGACGCCATCGGCGTATCGGAAAAATTCAGGACAGATAAGATCAATAAAAAAAGAAAATAACAAACAAGAATGAGAGGTATATAATTATGAAATACACATTTGAATTTTTAGAAGATGAAGTATGGTGGGGGGGTGCTTCCGTTAAAGGTACTGAGTATCCTCTTACAAAAAACAGTGTTCTTTATGAAAATTTCCATAAAAGAGTTCTTAATCAGGCAATGCCGTTCTATCTTTCCAATAAGGGAAGATATATATGGAGCGAAAACCCATTTGAAGTTAAAGTTGAAAACGGAATTTTCTATTTCGAGGGCGAAGATATTGCCATTTACGATGGTGGAAATTCATTAAAAGATGCTTATTTAACTGCCATGAAAAAACATTTTCCTTTTAACAAAAAGAAACTTCCAAGAGAATTTTTCAAAACTGCTCAATATTGTACCTGGATGGAATTTACTTATGAACCTACTCAGGAAGGTGTTTTAAATTATGCAAAAAGTATTATTGACAATGGATTGGAACCGGGCATTTTGATAATTGATGAGGGATGGCATAAGCCCTACGGAATATGGGATTTTGATTTTTATAAATTCCCAAACCCAAAAGAAATGGTTGACGAACTTCACAAAATGGGATTTATTGTTATGCTTTGGGTTGTTCCCTGTGTTTCTCCCGATGGTTTTAATTTTATCACAAATGTAGATGAGCAACTTAATTTTACAGGAAGATTTCTTAAACCGTTTATAAAAACGAAAGAAGGAAAGCCTGCTTTATTCTGGTGGTGGAACGGGTTTTCAGCTCTGCTTGATTTAAGAAAGGAAGACGACAAAACATATCTGTCAGAAAAACTTGATTATCTTATGGAAACATACGGTATAGACGGTTTTAAATTTGATGGGGGTTCAGTTGATATGTATACTCCATCCAATATAGTAAACGGAGAACCCTCAGATGATCATGATGCGATAGCAATGAATATTGCATGGAACGAATTCGGAACAAGTTATACATATCATGAATTCAAGGACACATTTAAAGGCGGAGGGAAAAATGCAATTCAAAGAATTTGCGATCGCGGTCATAAATGGGATGAGGACGGAATAAACACTCTCATTCCCTGTATGATAGCTCAAGGTCTTATCGGGACACCATTTATCTGCCCTGATATGATTGGCGGAGGTCAATGGAATTATGCACAGGATCCTGATTTTAAGGTAGATGAAGAGTTGTTTGTTCGTATGGCACAAGCATCAGCTTTAGCACCTATGATGCAATTTTCCTGGGCACCCTGGAGAGTTGTATCAAAAGAAAACTACCAACATATTGTAGAGGCTGCACAACTGCATAAAAAAATGGCAGATAAAATTATAGATGTCATTTCAGAAAGTGAAATTTCAGGAGAACCTGTAATAAGAAATCTTGAGTATAATTATCCCAATCAGGGATATGCTTTTATAAAAGACGAATTTATGGTGGGAAAAGATATTTTAGTTGCTCCTGTTATAACCAAAGAAACTTATGAAAGAAAAGTGGTATTTCCCGAAGGAAAATGGAAGGATGAAGACGGAAATATCTTCAAGGGCAACTCAGAATACATATTAAAATCACCTATAAATAAATTACTGTATTTCATAAAAATTAAATAGACATAAAAAAAGGTAGTGTTTCAAATTTAACACTACCTTTTACTGATAAAGATAAAAAAGACATAAATTGAACAACCTTAAGAAAAACCTGACTTCCAATTTATCGGTTTTCTTAAGGTTTATTGTTACAATATTTAATTGATTTAGCTTTCATAGGTATAAGTAGTTATAGATATATCATTGTCAAAATTATTAGCACTTAACCACTCTTCAAGCCCGGAAGCAATGTTGCTTGTCGTAACAACTGTTTCAATTTTCATAGTTGGATTCTCGTATTTTTTCATCAGGCTACCTCCTACTTTATATTTATTTTATACTACTATTATACCACTTATCTTTTTAGTTCCAATGTAAATCCTTGTTTTTTTTATGTAAATTCTTCATTTTTTAAATCTGTTTTACCATAATTTGTTCAAAATATTGGTCAACCAATTCCTTTGTTATCATTCCCGTTTGTTCAAACTGTGTATTTGCAGTTCCTGTTGCCATACCAAGTTTTATGGCCTTTTCTATGGTATATCCCATATCAAGCCCTGTAGCAATTCCTGCAACGGAACTATCTCCTGAGCCTACGGCATTTATCACTTTGACAGATGGAGATAAAAATCTGTAGCAACGCCCCTCTATCATAGCTGCCGAGCCTTCTTTTCCTAAAGAAAGAAAAGGAATTTCTACTCCTTTTTCCATAAGATAAAAAAGTGCTTCTTTTATATGGTCATCAGTTGTTATTTCCTTATTCATAAGTACAGAAATTTCATCCTGGTTAGGCTTAACCATATATGGCTTTGATGACAATATATCATTAAGTGTATTACCACTGGTATCTACAATAATTTTCTTTCCTTTGTTTCTTGCAATATTAATAAGTTCTATATAAAAATCGCTTGTCAGTCCTAAGGGCAGACTCCCTGAAACACATATAATATCATAGTCGTCAACACAGTCAGAATACTCTCTCAGAAATCTGTTTTTTTCCTCAACAAAAATAGTTGGGCCTGCTTCTAATATTTCTCCTGAAGCACCATATTCATTTGAAATATTAATACAAGTTCTTGATTCTTCTGAGATCGAGGTAAATAAGTTCTTTATCCCCTGTTTTTCTATCTCAGACTTAATGAAATCTCCCGAATATCCACCTGCAAATCCCATTGCAGCGGTTTCCCTTCCTAAAAGATGCGCAACACGTGCTACATTGATACCTTTTCCACCTGCAGAACATGAAAAACGTTTCGCTCTATATACTTTGCCTATTTCGAAATCTTCAACAAAATACACTCTGTCTATTGCAGGATTTGCAGTAATCGTTAAAATCATATTTTGCTCCTTTATTTTTATTTCAGGCTTTATTTTCGCTTCCGCAAACTAAAATTTTACTCTTTACATAAGCCTTTACTTCTTCTCTGCCTTGTGCTAAGTATTTCTTAGGGTCTATAGTTTCAGGATGTTTATTCAATACTGAATTTACCCCATTAGTAAATGCAATCCTCAAGTCTGTAGCATAATTTACTTTACACATTCCACGTTTAATACATTCCCTAACAGTGTCATCCGGTACGCCCGAAGTGCCATGAAGCACCAATGGAATAGAAACTATCTTTCTTATTTCACTAAGTCGTTCCAAATCAATAAACGGAATCCCTTTATAAACACCATGGGCAGTTCCTATAGCTACAGCGAGAGAATCAATTCCGGTAGTCTCTGCAAATATTTTTGCCTCTTCTGGATTAGTATAAGGGTTTTTATCCCCTCCGTCAAGGTCATCTTCTTTTCCGCCTACCTTACCAAGTTCTGCTTCCACACAAATTCCTGCAGGATGACATGCATCCACCACCGATTTAGTAATACGGATATTTTCTTCAAATGATTGATGTGATCCATCTATCATAATAGACGTATAGCCTGCTCTTAGCGCTCTCATTGCCAAATCAAAGCTATTGCCATGATCAAGGTGCATTGCAACTGGAACTGTTGCTTTTTTTGCAGCTACTTTTACAGCGGCATAAAAATAATCAACATCGGCATATTTCACCGTAGATGGTGTTGTCTGCATAATAACCGGTGCACGAAGTTCCTCTGCCGCTTCAATTACGGCTTGCACCATTTCCATATTTTCAACATTGAATGCGCCAACCGCATATCTATTTTTCTGCGCATCAAGAAGCATTTGTTTTGTTGTTACGAGTGCCATATTTCCTCCTTAGTTATACAAACTTTTTTCTATTGTAATTTTGAAATAATTAAGTTAAAGTCCTTGGATATATTTACTCTTCCGAATTAATTAAGATTTTTCCTTTTACCACTCCGGAAGTCTTATAAAGTTCAAACGCTTCTGCTATTTCGCTAAGAGGCATTTTCTTAAATACAAAGGATTCATCATATTTCAGCTCTCCGGTCCCGAAATAGTGTGCAGTAAGTTCCCACTCTTTTCCGGGAAAAGGTGCACTGTATGACATCCATGAACCTGTTAAATAAAATTCTTTTCGGTTAATATTTTCCCATTCTGCAATGGAAAAAGTCAGTTCTTTGGTAGGGGTTCCGATAAAGCACACATGCGCCTTATTACCAGCTAACTCAAAAGCCATTTTCATAGTGATGGTATTACCCGCTGTTTCAAACACATAATCAAAGCCTCTGCCCCCGGTCAATTCCTTAACCTTATCCATATAATCGGAATTTTTAGTATTCACGCCCGCAGTTGCACCGAGACGTTTTCCCAATTCTAACCGTTCGTCCACAATATCGAATACAACTGTTTCCTTAGCACCAAAAATGTTTGCCCATTGCATTGTGAACATACCAATCGTTCCTCCACCAAGAATTGCCACTGTTTTCCCTTTCTCAAAAGGAACTCTCAACAATCCATGTAGCGCCACAGTTGCCGGCTCAAATAAAGCACCTTGTTCGAATGAAATTGTATCCTTAAATTTCACTGCATTCTTTTCCGGTACAACCACATATTCGGCAAAACTTCCAAATTCTCTGGAGCCTATAAAACTGTAGTGCTTACAAAGTGCATAGTCACCTTTACGGCAGTCCTCACAATTCATACAGGGGACCAACGGCACTCCTGCCACCCTGTCACCGGGAACTAGCATAGTGACATTATCTCCCACCGATTCTACTACACCTGAAAACTCATGTCCTAATACATTAGGGAAGAAATGACAGGCATTCCCGTTAACACGGGGAACATCCGAGCCGCATATCCCAGTGTATTTTACTTTAACCAACACTTTCCCCGGACCGGGGATTGGTTTTTCAATCTCTTCATATCTTATATCTTCTCTTGCGTGTACTACGCCCGCTTTCATGATATACATCCTCCTGTTTTATTTTTGAAATTATCATCCCATTATCATTTTTAGATTTTCATATATTTCTATATATGTGTTATAATATTCCTGATACTTAGTATATTTTTCCATATCAGGCTCATATCGTCTGGTAAATTTCACTGTTTCCTGTACAGCTTCCTCAAAATCTTGATATAACCCTACACCAACACCGGCCAGAATTGCCGCTCCTAATGTAGTAGCAGTATCTGAATACGGAACAGACATTGGAATTCCTGTAATATCGCTCTTTATCTGCATCCAAAGAGATGAATTTGCCGAACCTCCTACTGAAAGCAATTCTTTTACTGTTGCTCCTGATTTTTCTGCTACATTAAGATTATGCTTCAAAGAATATGCCACGCCCTCCATAGCAGAGCGAATAAAATGACCTTTGGTTTTTGAAAAATCTAAACCATAAAAGACTCCTTTAGCATTTGGATTCCAAATCGGAGACCGTTCTCCTGCCATATATGGTAAGAATATCAATCCGTCACTGCCCGGATTTATCTTTTCTGCCAGTTCGTCCATTTGTATCATAGAGGATTTTCCTTTACAAGATGCAACACTTCGTTCATAGTCGCCGAATTCTTTTTCAATCCAGCGCATTACTCCCCCGCCGCCGGTAGTACCTCCTTGCAAAAGCCATTTTCCAGGCACTACATGATAACTCAAAATCAAATCAGGGTGTTTTGCATACTCTTCTATACAAATACTCATTCCACCTGCCTGTCCGCCTTGTTCCTGAGTATCACCATCACTAATTACTCCTGCTCCCAAGGCGCCGCAAGCCGCATCTAGTCCTCCAGCAACTACAGGTGTACCCTCTTTAAGTCCTGTTGCCTGTGCTGCTTCTTTTGTTACCTCACCTATTACTTGATGACAAGGATAAATTGGTGGCAAAAACTCTTTGGGAATACCAAGACTTTCACACATTTTCTCGTCCCATTTTCCTAGTTTCATATTTACACAATGAAACCCATAGGTCTGACTGACATCCTGAGTAATCTTATCAGTCAGCCGATAAGCAATAAAACTGTTTGATTGCAGAATTTTATATATCTTTTGATACATTTCAGGCATAGTTTCCTGGTACCATAGAATTTTTGCTGTTGTGTAAGACGGACGAAGTACATTTCCGCACAGTTCAAATACTTTATCTGCACCCAATCGGGAATTTATCCTATCACAAATTGCTTGTGCTCTTACATCCATCCATATAGGTGTGTTTGCAAGAACATTCCCCTCTCTATCAACAGCCACAGCAGACCAGCTTTGTCCGTCAATTCCAATTCCTGCGATTTTGGAAGCATCAATTTTATTCTCTTTTAGCATTCTTTTTGTAGTATTGCAAACAGCCAACCACCAATCCTCGGGATTTTGTTCTGCCCATCCCTTATGAGGATAATAAACAGAATATTCACCCGAAGCCGATGCAACCAATGAGCCATTTCTTTTAAAAACAGCAATTTTACAAGCACTTGTACCTATATCAATACCAAGAAGCAATGATTTCATATATATCTCCTCTTTTTGTGAATAAGAACCTCATGACATTCTAAAAGCCTAAGTCTTAAGAATTTCGAAGAACCTTGCTGTGTTAAACATAACCAATAATATGTCTTAATGCACAATAAATAGCCGCCGGAATACATTCCGACGGCCAACCTTTTTATTCTAAAATACCGCCGTTCTTTATAAGTTCGCCTCTTAATTCTTGTACGTCAACATCTGCAGGAACTACTCCGTGCTTCACTGCTAAGGCTGCAGCGGTACCGGCAGCCTCACCTTCACCAATACACACACCCATTACTCTTGTAAGTCCGTAAATATCTCCTTCAACAGATATACAACGTCCGCACATCATAAGACCGCTTATATCTTTGCTTACAAGACAACCGTATGGTACTCCGATCGCTTTTTCTACCGGTTGCAGATATAATCTTTCGGTACCCGGCACGTGAATATCTACGTTATATCCTGCTAAAGCAATTGTATCTTCAGGAACCGCACAGTCTTTCAACGCATCGGAAGTCAATGTTTTAATTCCTTTGATACGGCGGCTCTCTCTTGAACCAATACCAAATGAAATACTTGACAAATGGCATTCTTCAAAACCAGGAGCATATTTTTTAAAGAATTTCATAAGCTCTTTAATCTGACGATGACCTTCAATGTCAGCCTGAATAACGTCATTTGCATTTGTAGAGTCTACGTCTACCACTCTTGTGCAGTTTACCATTACTTCTCCGTCAGGCAATGTAGAGAAAATAATTCTGTCACGTGGCAAACTGAATTCACCATTTTTTCTTGCCTCTTCTATAAATTCTTTATAACCTGTAAATGCAAAATAATCTGATTCCAGAAATTGTGCATAAGTTTGCTTAACACCGTATGTATCAGGAAGTGCGATAGTTTCAGGATGTTCCTTAACATAAGCACGAACCTTCGATAAATCCACATTTCCGATAGTGAAAATTAATGATGGAGGCTGAAGTTTTTCATTCTGAGTATATTCAGCACCTGCAAAATATGCAGCTGTTCCGTCTCCGGTTGCGTCAATAAGAATATCTGTTTCATATTCTTCTACTTCGCCACGCTTTAAGATAGTAATCCCCTTAACTTTGCCATCACTTACTTTAACGTCAGTAAGTTCAGAATATAAAGCTAAATCAACACCTGCTTCATCACAGATTTCAAAGCAGATAATTCTCATCCAATGAGGATTGAAAAATGTTAAACTATTGTGCACAGGACAACGCACAGCACGTGATGTAGCTCCAAACTCCTCTAATCTTTTATGAACTATTTCTTCAGCTATTCCGCCAAGTACTGTTCTTCCGGAACGATCCACAAAACCAAGCACAGGAAGTCCTGAAATCATAAGCCCTCCCAAAGCAGCACCTCTTTCAACTAAAAGTGTTTTCATTCCATTACGAGCCGCTGCAACTGCAGCCGGAATACCAGAAGGGCCTCCACCTACAACTATTACATCATATTTTTTTGCCATAATTAAAACCGCCTTTCTTTTTTTAATATATTATTGAAATATAAAATCGTTTGTAACTTCTTTATTCAATCCCCATTATAATAGATTTTTTTTGCCTTTTCATTTGTTTTTCTGCAAAATACATTTACATTTCTGCAATTTTGTGTTACATTAAAGTATCATTTATAAAATGCTAAGGAGAAAAAAATATGAGAAATAAACTCATTGACGATATCAACAGATATATAGGTTATCTTAACGAACAAGGACTTGCTATTTCTGTACATGGAAAAGCAGTCAGCGGATTACTGGAGCATAATTTTCACAAAAGCCCCTACTGCGAATATGTAAAATCAAGCAGTGAGGCTCAGGATAAATGCATTGCCTGCCAGCAGAAAGTATATAATCGTAAAAATAAAGATTTTTTTCTTGGCATGTGTCATGCAGGTGTAGAAGAATATGTATTTTATACAGAATTTAATACTTTTATAAGTGTCAGCGGATATGGTATTCATAAAGAAAAAGCATTAAGTTACATTGATAAATTATGCAAGGACTTTTACTTCAAGAAGGAAGATATTTTAAACATCTATGATTCAAAATTAAAGCATACTCCTGAAAATACCGAATGGTTAAAAACATTAATTTATCCATTATGTCACATGTTGTCATTCCTTCAGCTTCAATTAGACAGTGCTCTTGAAATTGAAACTCAAAGTAAAATATGTGATGGAATTTTGCATTTCATACAAAGGAACCTTACACAAAACATTACTGTCAAAGATATTGCACAAGCATGCTCTTGTTCTGAGTCTACAGTAGCACATATATTTAAAAAATATATGAATGAATCTATTAAAAAATATATTATGAATTCCAGGATGAAAATGGCAAGGCATCTTTTGGAAATCAGCGATTTATCTGTAACAGACATTGCTTTTATGTGCGGATTTCCCAACAGTAATCATTTTTCTGTTGCTTTTAAAAAATCAAGCGGACTGAATCCGACTGAATATCGCAGAGTTCATAAATCGGATTAATATGTTAAAAATAGTATGTCCCTTTACTATGTGACAGGCTATTCATGTGCATCGGCACATCAAAAAATGATACGCTGTAACCAAATAAAGGTACTTTTGCGAAAACCTTCGTAGACTTATGGCATCTTCTGTGGTATGTTTGTGTTGCCGAAAAGGTAAATACAAATATCAGGAGATGAAAGATTATGAAGAAAAAAGTATTATGTACGGCATTGGCAGTGACTATGCTGCTAACAACAACTGCATCAGCAGAACCTTGGTGGCTCAGTAAATACCGAGTGACCTTTGACAACGAACTTGGGATCGTAGGAAATGTAACCTTAACCTTCGCATCAGACGGCGGTAGCTTTATCAGGCCAATAACAAAAAGATACGGCGAGAGCATCAGCCTTGAAACTTATATACCAACAAAATATGGTTACACATTCAAGGGATGGTCCACCGATCCGAGAACAAAGCAAAATCAGGTAACAACATTTAAATTCACAAAGCCCAATGTGCTATATGCGAAATGGGAAAAGAATCCGGAAGAACCCATAAATCCAAATGACGAAATTATGGCAAAGGACACCTGCTACCTCACAGATGAGGAAACAAAAATACGAAATGAAATCATAGAAGAGAAAAATAAAGCCTACATAGACGGATTTGGATATGTGGCACCGAGCAAAACTAAAACTATAGTCGTAGACTCAGACGGAGACATAAATAAAATGGTCGGAACAATGGAATAGAATCTATATAACCAGAGGTTAAGCATAAAATGCATGCTTAACCTCTTTTCTATTGGTTTTATGTCAATAAAATTACTATTGTATGTCTTTTGAAATTCTTTGTAGATTTGTTTGGGCTTTTCGCTTGACTTGTTCGAACCTTTACAGTATTGTGTGTGTTACATAGTGCAGTAATGCTCGAACTCAATATGGTTTTAAAATAGAAATTTCGCTTCATACTGCAGAAATTCCTGCAAATATACGAAAGTATTATTCTTGAAATTTCTTTATCTAAGTCAAAAATTCTCATTTTAAAACTCGAAGACCTTAAATCTTGGGAAATTTTCAAGATTTTTGATGCGGAGTTCGATGTCAGGCTGACGCCTTACGAGGACGACAAATTAAAAAGATTAGAATTTAGCAGATTTAAGGCATATTGTGTTCAAGCCTTACTGCACTAAAGCGAGGTGAGAAAAATGGCAAAACGCAGACCTTCAGGAGATGGTATGGTAAGACAGAAACCTAATGGTGACTGGGAAGGCAGAATCGTAGTCGGACACAAGAAGAATGGTGATCCCATATTCAGATATGCAACCGATAAAAACCAAAAAGACTTCCTGCAAAAATTCAATCAGTTAAAAGAGGAATATCGTGGCGTAGAACTAACCGAGGACAGTAACATGCTTGTGGGTGAATGGTTAGATAAATGGCTCACAGAATACCTACCCGGAACAATCAGACCTCAAACAGTAGAAAGACATCGAAGAATCGTCAACACATATATCAGACCGCATATCGGCAAAAAGAAGCTTGCCTTCCTGAGTACAAACGAAGTGCAGAGAATGTATGTCAAACTAAAGAAGACAGGTAGAATCAAGGAGCACCCTATGTACGGACACGAACTTGCAGATAACACCATCATAGACATACATGCTACACTACACAGAGCAATGGAGATAGCGGTAAACAATCACCTTATCCCAAAGAATCCTACCAAGAAAACCAAAAGACCGAAGAAAAAGAAGAAAGACCTTCAGGTACTGAACAATGCAGAACTTGACATACTGATGCAAGCCATAGATAGTGACGAAGAATGGGGTGACTTCTTCTACCTCGAATTAACCACAGGCTTAAGACGAGGTGAAATATGTGGACTAAGATGGAGAGACTTCGATGAAAAAGAAGGTGTCATAAGAATCAAGACAAGCATATCCCTGCTAAAAGGCGGCGAAATATATGAGGGTGAACCTAAGACAGACGAAAGCAAGAGAAAAATCCTCCTGCCTAAGATAACGGCAGACAGACTCCGAAATAGAAAACGGACATCAGAATGGATATTCCCGAACCTCCTGAATCCAAAGCTACCCATAGCACCGCCTGCAGCATACAGGAAAGCCAAAAGTTTCTTAAGCAAACTGAATCTGCCGAACATATCCTTCCACGACCTCCGTCACACCTTCGCAACACATGCGTTAGCAACAGGAGTAGATGCGATAACACTGTCAACAATACTCGGTCACACAAACGCAAGCTTCACAGTAGATACATACACCCATGTGACAGGCGATATGCAAAAGAGAGCATCCGAAATAGTCGGGAGTTTCTTAGACGAAATACTATGAGAGGAGATGATAAAATGGCAAAGAAAAAGAGAAAACCCGGCGAAGGTACGATAAGACTACGAAAGGATGGCCGATGGGAAGGCAGAATTGTAGTGGACTACGATATAGAGGGCTTGCCCATAACAAAGAATGTCCTCGCCAAAACTGAGAGCGAATGCAGTCAAAAGCTTAATGAACTCAAGGACAAAATCGGCATCACAAGACGGAATCGAGTCAAAGGTAGTATGCCATTCGGAGAATGGATAGACTTCTGGTATCAATACTACTGTAAGATAGGACTCAAAATAACTACCCAAGAGGGATATGAATCAAGAATATACAAACACATAATACCAAAACTCGGAGATATACCCCTCAACAAGCTCACGCAGAATGACCTGCAAAAATTCTACACAGACCTCAAGCAGAATGGCAGACTAAGGTATGCTGACACCCTCGGCAAAGGACTATCCGACAGATTAGTCAGGAGCTGCCACGCAAACTGCAGAACGGCACTGCAAAGGGCAGTAGATGATGGGCTAATCAAAACAAACCCTGCTGTAGGATGTAAACTGCCACCAAAGAAAGCAAGAGAGATGCAAGTGCTAAGTAAGGAAGAACTGAAAAGATTCTTCATCCAAGCCAAATATGACGGTTACTACGAAATCTTCATAATGGTACTTGCAACAGGAATGAGACGAGGTGAAGATATGGCACTCAAATGGAAAGACCTAAACTTCGAAACTGGACAGTTAGACATAGGAAGACAAGTTAGCCGAGTAAAGGGCAAACTGATAATAACAGAGCCTAAAACAAAAGACTCCATACGAAGCATAATCCTGCCACCAAATATACTGAACATACTAAAAGAATACAAGAAAACAGTAGATTCAGAGTGGATGTTCCCATCGCCGAGAGTCGAAGGAATGCCAAGAGATCCATCGGCTGTATATCACCAGATGCAAGTGGTGTTAGAACGAGCTGAATGTAAAAAGGTAAGATTCCACGATCTCCGCCACACCTTCGCAACTACATCGGTAGGAAACGGAATGGACATCAAGACACTATCCACCATACTCGGACACATATCAAGCAAAACAACCATAGACATATACCTGCACAGCACAGATGAAATGAAAAAGAATGCCGCAGACAAGATTAATGCGCGATTCAGCAAAGGAAAAGCTACAGGCGAGAATGTACAAGCAGGGGAGGAACAAAAACCACAGGAAACAAAATTTGAGCCCCAAAAGGGCAAAATACGAAAGGCAGGCACAGGATGCATCAGCAAGATAAACGACCATCTATATGAGGGTAGATACTCACCAAAGGATGCCTACGGCAAACGAATGGTAAGAAACACATATGCCAAGACCGAAGAAGAATGCGAAGAAAGACTCGCCATACTGATAAAGGAAATGAAAGCTGAAATAGCAGATCAGAAAGCAAAACTCCAAAAGTCAGAGTAACAAAAAGAGCACGGAAAAAATCCGTGCCATAGTTTTTTTGGTATATTAAAATATGATACGCCTTAAACAAAGAAAAGAATCTGTCTGTGGGATAACATGTGGTCAAACCTCAAAAATAAGAAATTTCAAACAAAGTAAAAACCTCAGAAACCGCTTGGTTACTGAGGTTTAGATGGTCGGGATGACAGGATTTGAACCTGCGGCCCCTACGTCCCGAACGTAGTGCTCTACCAAACTGAGCCACATCCCGTTATCTGGCGGAGGAGGTGGGATTCGAACCCACGAGCCCTTTCGGACTACCGCATTTCGAGTGCGGCCCGTTATGACCACTTCGATACTCCTCCATATGCTATCGTCCTACTATACCGCTTTAACGAACAATAGACATTTTACCATACAATGTATCATTTGTCAAGCTTTTTTTTGAAAAATATTTAAAATATCTGTTATGGCGTGCCAATTGATTTTTTTTGCGCAAAAGCTTGAAATTTTGTAAAAAAAATGATATAATAAACTATAAGTATAATTTTTTTTAGAAAACAATTTGTGGTGGATTTATGGTTCGTAAAATATGGAAATTCAGGAGCGAGGGGATAACTGCTAAAGCTATTTCGGAT
>JAZOVB010000125.1:0-17240 GCA_045658425.1 Clostridia bacterium
TGAAAAGAATTATTTCAATTATTTTAAGCCTTGCAATGCTTTTTAGTATTTCAGGCTTGGCAACAATCGGTGTTTTTGCAGAAGATACAGATGTTGTAATTATCACAACTGAAGAACAATTTGTGCAAATTGCAAACGATGTAACTAAAACTTATGAAATTCAGGCAAATCTAGATTTAACCAATGATGAATTTTCAATTGGTACAGCTGATGCACCATTTGCAGGAAAAATCATCGGTAATTTAAATGGCACAGGTGCAAAACCAACTATAACAATGGCTAAAACAGGCACAAGTAATTTAGGTCTTGTAAATTACCTTGGTGCAGGGGAAATTTCTAACCTTAAATTAGAGGGTACAATAGAAGGTGCAACAAATGTAGGAGCGGTTGCAGGTTATGTTAATGGCAATGCTAGTGTATCTAATATAGACAACGAAGTAAATCTGACTACTACTACGACATCAACAACTGCTATAAATTTTGGTGGTGTAGTAGGTTATATTAATGGTTCTTCAAGCAGCTCTATAGCTGTTGTAGAAATTTCTAATTGTTCTAATTTTTCAGCTATAAATATCACTTCAATGAATAATATTGGTGGTATTTTGGGCACATCGGGAAACAACAGTCAAGTAACTATTGATAATTGCAAGAATTACGCCACAATAAAGGGAAATTCACTATTTGCTGGAATTGCAGGTGTTCTTGGAGAAGCCAGTTATGTTAATACAATAACAAATTGCACAAATTATGGAGAAATTACACCTGATAGTACAAGCACAACGACAAAAGGTTCCTGTGGAGGTATATTAGGTAAGGGAACTGCTAATATTGACAGATGTTATAATATAGGTAATATTGCCGGATATAGCTCAGCGGGTATCGTGCATAGACTTATAAATACCAAGGCTAAGAGTGTATCTGTCACAAATTGTTTTACTACTGATGGTGGTGACTATACTAAATCTGGTGCTGATTCATCTGTAGGTATTGTTTCTATAGCAGAAACCACAAACAATGGAACTATAATTATAAAAAACAACTATGCAAAATATAGTAGTACAAGAACCTCTATTTATCCAATTTGGCAAACAGCGAGAATAAGAAACGGTGCTTCTGGTCATTCAATTTCAATAGATATTTCCTCAAACTATTATATAGATAGTTTACAAGCAACAAATCCAAGTGTTAACTCTACTGATACCACATCCACAACAACTACGTATGTTCCAACACCATTAACTGCCGACGAGATGAAAACAGAAGGTGCGTTTTATGGCTTTGATTTTGAAGGCGATGACGCTGTATGGACATTTAAAGAAGGATATGATTATCCTCAGTTAATTTCAAATCCATATAGAGAAGTAGTTGATATTTCAGAAGAAACAATCATATTAAATAAAACTTTTAATGTAAATAATGATACATATACTGTAAGTTGGAATGCGGTAGAGGGCGCAACAGGTTATGTTGTTACAGTAAACGGAACATCTTACAATGTTACTGAAAACTCTTACACATTAAACGGCGATAATAATACATATACAGTTAAAGTTAAAGCGATATCTGATACATCAGAAACTGAAGAGGCAGAAATTACTGTTAATACTCTATATGCAGGTGGCGACGGAGAAAGTGCTGATACTGCTTATGAAATAGCAAATGCAAGACAGTTTGCAAATATCGGAGAAACAGGTTTTTATGAACAAATTGCTGATATTGAAACAATCACAACTCCTAAAGCAACATTTAACGGAACTTATGACGGAAAGAATAAGTTTATAAGAGTTAATCTTTCAGGAAACACAGGATATATTGCTTTATTTAGTGAGGCTAACGGTGCAAAGATTTCTAAACTTACTATAAAGGGAACTGTTACTGCAAGTGAAGGTGCATCAGGTGCGGCTGCATTGATTGGTAAAGCCACTAATTCAACAGTTACAGGTTGTATAAACGAGGCTTCTGTTGACAGTGCATCTGTTAAAACAGGAGGATTTGTTGCGGAAACTGCAACAACCAGTGCAGGTATAATTACTATTACAAATTCAACAAACAAAGGTAATGTTACATATACAGGAGAAACTGAAAGCACTTCCGGTATGGGTATTGGAGGCATTATAGGTGTCGGTGGTATAAGAAATGTTTCCAATGTTATTAACGAGGGTACAGTTACAGGTGGTGCTGGAAATACAGGCGGAATTATCGGATATTCAGCCAGAACTCTTACCATGAGTTTATGTGTAAATAAGGGAAAAGTTATTTCAAACAGTGCTTCTGTTGGTGGTATTGCAGGAAGACTGGCTAACTCGGGTTATCATATTATAGATAAATGTTATAATTCAGGTCCGGTAACAGCAAATGGAGTAGCAGGTGGTATTGTTGCTAATTCTTCTATGGATCTTACTCTTACAAATTGCTTTAATACAGCTAAAATCATTGGAACAGGATATGTTGGTTCTATTATTGGTAGTTTTTCTGAAGGCAATAACCAAAGAACATTGTCAGCATCAAATTGTTACGATATAGCAAATTCGGATAAGCAAATTATAGGCTACATTGATGCAACCACATCAAATATTTCTAATCTTTATATTTTAACTGAAAAAGATTTAACAGACTATATTGGAACTCCGGAAAAATTCACCGATGAAAAACAGTCTGCATTACTTTCTGATACTACAGTATGGACAAAACTTGAAGGTTACGATTATCCTCAACTTTCAGGACTTCCATACGAAAAAGTGTATTATGTTGTTGAAATCAAAGTTGGAAACGGCGGAGTAATTGATACAGATAATATAATCTACGTAAATAAAAATGAAGAGGTTGAAGTAACTGTTACACCTGATAGCGGATATGCAGTAAGAGATTTTATATTTAATTCTGCAGTAATGCCAAATTATACTGATAAAACTGAAGAATTTACCTTTAGAACACCTGCAATAACCGAGGACGCTCTTGTTGAAATTTCATTCTATGAACTTGTAATTATTCCTTCTGTTGCTAATGTAAAGGCATATACCGTTTCCTTATCGCTTTCAAAAGACCTGGAAGGAAGAGTTGACGATTTGGATGCTCTTAAAGGTAAGGCTGGAGCACTTGCATTTACAAGAGTTAATGAAGGTGCAGGGTATGAAATTTTAGACTATGGTATGATGTTGTCAGAATCCCAAGACGGATACGAAAACGGAACTATAATTTCAGCAAAAGCAAAAGGAACTTACACTTACGGAATACTTGTTTACGGAAAAGAAGCAGGAACCCAGTATTATCTTACACCTTTCGTTAAATACGGAAACGGAGAAGTAGTATACGGCACACCTCAGCAGGTAACATTTGTAAACTTTGATGACTAATTTCATTTAGCAGGGAAAAAAGGCTTCTCCTTGAGGAGAGGCTCCGCCGTAGGCGGTGGTGAGGTGTAACACCCCACCCGCTTCCCGCAATATGACAATAAAAACAACAAAGGGGGACTTAATATGAAAAAAATAATCAGTTTATTTCTTTTATTAGCAATGGTACTTTCCTGCTTTGCTGGATGTACAGAAGAAAAAGTTGATGTTGGAACAATCACACCTGAAGAACTTGACCCTGAAGTAATAGGTTATTACAGCACGTTAAAATTACCTATTGATACAGAGGGAACAACAATCAGAGCTTTCTTAAAAGGGGAAACTACAGACATACCGACAGATGAAACTCCAACAATAAAAGAGTTGTCAAGAAGAACAGGTCTTAATGTTCAGATTGAAACTGCACCTACATCTGTTTATAACGAAAAAGCAAATATCTATATGGCTTCAAATGATTTGCCTGATATTATCGGCGAAATAAACCTTAACGATTTTGGTGTTCAGGGTGCCATGGAACCAATCAACAAGCATCTTGACGAACTTCCTAATTTAAAAGAAATCTTCTATGATAAAACGGAAGAATACAAAACAACAAATATGATAAAAAGCTTGACTGCTGCAGACGGCAACATTTATGAATGGCCTGTATGGGATATACAAAGAGATGTTAACTATGGCTTTATGTATCGTAAAGATATATTTGATAAGCATGGGATAAAAATGTGGAATTCAAACGAAGAATTCTATCAGGTTCTAAAACAGTTAAAGACTCTTTATCCTGACTCTTCGCCTTGGGCGTCAAAAAGAGGAAGTTTGATTTTCTTAGAATGTATGGGAATGTGGAACATCCGTTCTTATCAGACCTGGACTCCATACTATGACGAAGATAACAAGATATGGAAACAGAGTTTAACTGACCCTAAAATGAAAGAAATTTTAGATTTTCTAAAGAAACTGTTTGACGAAGGACTTTTAGACCCTGAATTCTTAACTATGACAGAAGCGGCATGGACATCCAAAATGATTCAGAACGATAAAGCGTTTATTACATTCGACTTTATCGGAAGACTGGAACAGTTTTCACAACAGTCAACAGTTCCGGGGTACGATTTAAGATATGCAAATCCTATCGGTAACGGCAGAGAAAGACAGCTTGACAGACTCTGGGGTAATCTTGGTGTTACAAAGAGCGAAAGAAGTTTAAAAGCACTTAAACTTTTAGACTATACAATAAGTGAATCAGGCGCAAAACTTCTTACAATGGGTGTTGAAGGAAAAGACTTTGTTCGTGACGAAAAAGGCTTTGCTACCTATATCGGAGAAGTTGCAGAAACTTCAAATAATCTTGATGAAATAGAAGCAAAATTAGGTTTATTTACAGCATTTTCAAACAGATATGATAAAAAATCAAACTACTACAAATTCTCCGAAAGAGAACAGGAAGCACAGGATTTAATCAATAATGTAACAGGATTTAATCAGCTTGACCCTGTTTTAATCTTCACACCGGAAGAGGAAGATGTTAAAGCAGAACTTCAGCCTGCAATTCAGAAAGCAGCAGAAGAATTTTTCACAAAATATGTGTTAACTGATAACACAGGCGACAAGGCATGGGCAGAATGGCTTACAAAAATGGAAAAATTAGGCTCAGACAAATTAGTTAAAATTTATAATGATGCACAAGTAAGATTTGATAATATGTAAAAAAATGGGGATGTTAAAAAACTCAAGACCGCAAAAAGTAGTAAGTGACCTATGTGTCGTTCCGATAAAAACAGCACATTATAAATAATATAAAAAATTATTTTGTAGTGTGGTAAAGATTTTTAAAAAAATCTTTGGAATTTATACTTTTTGCTATGAACGAATTTAGCCGCTCGACGTACTTAGTACGCCTTCGGGTGACCCAAAATCAAGGATTTTGGCTAAATTCGTTCATTCTGAAGTTTTTTTCCTATCCCCAAAAATGAAAATGAGAGGAGATTCATAATGAAAAAAAGAATAATCGGTTTAATCCTTATATTTGGATTGTTTCTTGGTGTTTGCCCTTTTGGTTATGCCGAAGAAATAAATAATGAACCTTCTTTCGCCGATACCATAGAGTACGGGTTTTTAAATGCGTTAAATATTTTACCGGACACTTTGGAAGAAGGCGGTAAAATTACAAGAGGAGAATTTGCGTATATGGTAGCCCGTCTTTACTTTAACGGAGGCTACTATTCTGATAATATTTCATCTTCTTCATTTGGCGATGTTACATCATCGTATCAATATGCAGGGGAAATTACAACCTTAGAAAATGCTAAGATTATTGTAGGTAACAGTGAAAATCAATTCAGACCAAATGATTATATTACATTAAGTGAGGCACTTGCAATAATTATAAGAATAACAGGATATGACCAATATGCAAAGGTAAACGGCGATTATCCTACAGGATATATTTATGTTGCGAACAATCAGGGAGTTTTAAAAGGTGTAGAAGAAAGTGCAGATAGTTTAAATACTTTAAGTGCACTTAAAATTATCTACAATTCCTTATTTATGAATGTTATAACTCTTGATAATATAGAAAACGGTGAAATTAATACAAAAACCGGAGACGAGAAAATATTAAAATCACATCTTGGAATAGAAATGTATGATTCTTATATAGTAAATAACGGTATAACCTCTTTAGATGGAAGCATCACAAGAGAAAACAGAATTATAATTTCTGAAATTTCAAGCGGAAAAACCTTAACAGTAAAAAACACCTATCAGGATGTTTTTTCCTATCTGGGAGTCAGATTTAATATTTTTGTTAAATATAATGAACTGACAGACGAATACGAAACAGTTTATTTAAAAATAAATTCTAAAGTAACTGAAAATAAACTTACAAAAGATGAAATGATAGGGATGAACTCTGACTATATAGAATATCAAAAAGACAAAACATCCAGTAAAATTGATAAACAGTATTTGTCAAAAGATAAGCCCTATGTGATTATAAACGGAATCAACACACCTGACTACACTTTGTCACAGCTTCAGCCTGAAAACGGTTTTGTTTCGTTTTATGATAACGATGGAGATAATAAAGCAGATGTTGTTTCTGTTATTGACTTTAATTACTCTGTTCTTACAGATAGAGTTAACGAAAATATGTTATACTGCAAGGTAAATGCTGTTAATTCTTTGGATTTATCCGAGGAAAACGATATATACTATAAAATAATAAAAAACAATACTATAATCATGCCGGAGGATATCGCGATAAATGATGTGGTATCGGTGGCAAAAGGAAATGAACTTATAGACGGCAAGGAACTGTATATTCTTTATGTTTCATCCGATTATATAACCGGAAAGGTAGAAGCCATTGAGGAGGACGGAGTTGTTATAAACGGGGAGAGTTACGCTCTTTCAAGTCATTTTGTATCGGCAAATCCAATTTTTTCTTCATCCTCAGCTCTTGGTACAAGCGGTACATTCAGGCTAAATGTTTCAGGGAAAATTGAGTTTTTAGATAAAGGCGTAAGCACTAACATAAATTACAGTTATATTATCAATATAGGTATGGAAAATCCTGCCTTGGAAGAGGTAGTTTTAAAATACTATTCAGTTAACGGTGAACTTGTTACAAGTGCTGTAAGCAGTAATGTTAAGATTGACGGTCTTTCTCTTGACGGTAAACTGTTAAACTCAAGCCCGACTGATATGTTTAATGAAATTAAAGAACTTTTATGCGTAAGACCTGACGGTTCTGTTGATATTCCGACCAAAGAAGAGTATAGTTTTTATAACAAAAAATATACTCATATAAATCCACGTCCTGCAATATTAAAACTTAATTCAAAAAAAGAAATTATATCAATTGATACAGATGCTCCTACATATTTAAACGGAGTATTAAATACTGATTATTCACAAGCTCTTGTTCCGGGAGTAAGACATCCGATGGATGAAACCTTTTTCGGAACAACCTTTGATGGTGGATTTTTAATAGACCAGGATACAATCTGTATTAAAGTTCCGGATGTTGACCGTTACGGTTTGCTTAACGGAGAATACAGCATAACTTATATGAATACTTTTGAATCTGACATTGACGACATAAATAATTACGGCATCTATACCGCAACCAGTTATCTTAATACATCAATGAATTATGATATGCAGGCGTATAATGTTGATCCGGACACAGGACTTGCCGGATTAGTAGTTGTTAGAGGTGCATGTAAAAGTGCACTTGCCACTGCAGGCGGTATGGGAGTATTTATTAAACTTTCCTCCTGTTATGATACTATAAGAGAAAAAGAGGCTTATAAATTATATTATTATATAAATGGAGAGGTTAAAAATACAATTGTTGATACTGATTATCTTCATGTATGGTATAAAAACTTATTATTTGGCGGTAAGTATGCCAATTCCATTTTGAATCCGGGAGCAATGTCTGAGCTTGCGTTCTATGAAGATGTAGAACCATTAAAAGAAGGGGATATTATAGGTGTTGAAACTACCGGAAGTTATCTTAGTGCAATAGGAAGAGATTTAAATTTAAGTAAAATTTACGATAAAATTCCGTCAACAGCTCGACCTGCTGCTCCATCCGGTTATGAGTATGATTCCTATAATATAAACGGAACAACCATTCCTTTTGACGAATATAATCTTAAGAAAAAAGGATATGAGGATAGTGCTAATTTTGAACTTAGCGTTGCACTTGGTATTGCCGGAACAACCTTGAAAACGAGAGTAATGTATGATAATACAACAAAGGTTTCTACTATAAGAGATTATATTGAAAGTGACGGTAATATTGATTATTTTGACAGATTTTTAAATGTAGCGGCAACAGTGCCTATTACGGTTATAGAGGAAAAATCATGTGATGTTTTAAATGATAACTGTAAGTTTACTGTGGAGGCAGGAGACTTAAATGATATTAACCCTGCGCTTTCCGGCTCTTCGGAGGATATAAACAAGGCTTCAAAACTATACATTTATCACACAAGAGGAACAGTAAGAGAAATCATTATCTTCAACCTGCTTGAAACACACAGCAATCATTAAGAAAGGAGCAATAGGTTATGAAATTTAAAAATTATCTTTCTTTAATACTTGTATTTGCAGTTATATTTTCAATGCCTGTCAACTCCTTTGCAAGCGACTATAACGGTCATTGGGCAGAGCAGGATATAAATTATTTAATAAACAAAAATATAGTATCAGGAGATGCAAACGGCATAAGACCTGATGATAAAATTCTAAGAGCAGAATTTATTAAGGTTATTAATCAGCTTTTTGATATTCCTGATGCAAATATAGAAAATACATATCTTGATTTAACTTCTGATAAATGGTATTATAACGAAATCTTAAAGGCAACAAATGCCGGTATAATAACAGGTGACGGTACAGGTTACTGTTATCCTGAAAATGAGATAACAAGGGCAGAAGCATCAGTTGTCTTAGCAAGAGTGTTAAAACTTGACACTACCTTATCCCACACTTCTTTTAATGATGATTTATCGATACCTCAGTGGGCAAAGCCATATATCAGTACTCTTGTAAAAACGGGTATAATAAACGGTTATTCCGATAATACCTTTAAAGCGTTGAATAATATTACAAGAGCAGAAGCTTTTTCTCTTACGGTTCGCGCAGAGGGAAAATTTGGCTCAAATAATGAAAACGAAGATACCCTTTCACAATCAACACCGCAAAGCCCTGTAATATCAGCAGGAGGCGGCGGTGGCGGCGGTGGAGGTGGAGGCAATATAGTGCCAACGCCTGTACTTACCGCACCCGTTATTAAAAGGATTGATTCCCAAAATAAAAAGATATATTGGTCAGCTGTTGCAATGGCAACAGGTTATGAAATCGTTTTAACTATCACAACCGAGGGGAAAAGCGGTTCCGAAATATTAAATGTTACACAAACTGAAGCGGATATTTCAAATGAAATAAACACTCTTATCGGCGGTAATCAGGAACAGGTTGAAACATTTTTAGTAAGAGTTAAGGCAAAAAATAACAGTTCTTCATCATCATACAGTAAGGCAGAGTCCTTTAGTATTGTTTGTGATGTTGAAAATGCAGTTTCAATTCCTGAAATCACATCAGATACAGAAATTGAAAATAATACAGAAAAAATTTCATTAAAGTGGGATGCTGTAGCTGATGCATTAAAATATGAACTATATATTGATTTTGATGACGGTAACGGTTATATCCTTGTTAACAATGACAGTTCAACAAAAGTATATTTAACCGATTATGTTACACTTGATAATCTTAAAGAAAGTTATAATGTAAAATTTAAGGTTTACAGTGCAAATCCTGAATTGGTGGATTCACCAACACTTGAAAAAAGTGTCAGCGTATCCCTTTACGGAGGAAAAGACGGGGAATATGACATTATTTTAAGTAAAAGACATTTTTTAAATATTCAAAAAAATCCGTCAGGAAAATACATACTGAAGGCTGACTTGGACCTTGGAGAATATACTCCGTTTGAATTTTCCGGAATCTTCAAGGGCGACAGTGAGGAGAACTTAAGGAATATAGACTTAAATATTACCGACACAAGCGGAAATGCGGGTCTTTTTACAATTATTTCAGGCTCGGTTAACATTTCTGATATTGCTTTGACAGGCTCTGTGACAGGGTCTATGGTAGCAGGCGGTATTGCCGGAGGAATAAATGCTATTTCAAATAAAGGCGATGCATCAATTAAAAATATAATAAACTATGCCGATATAACAAGTACTTCAACCGCTACTACTTCTTATGCAGGCGGAATTATAGGTAATGCTTACGGGGATTCAAGTGGGCAATATCTCGAATTATCACATCTTGTGAACTATGGAGATATTAAAGGCGGAACAGCAGCAGGTATTTTAGGCTATTTAAGAGGTAAAGCAAGTTACTGTGCAAATCACGGTAATATTACAGCCACAAGACAAGGTGCAGGTGGTATTCTGGGAACAGGCTATGCTTCGGTTGATACAAGTTTTAACACAGGAGATGTTCAGGGTGCTACATACGCCGGAGGAATTACTGCATCAACCAATATTGAACAGGCAAGTATTTCCAATTCCTTTAATACAGGTAATGTAACCGCAACAGGCGGAAATGCTTGTGGTATATTAGGACAACATTCTACAAATACGGCAAGAAAGACTTATATTTATAACTGTTATAATATAGGTGCTCTTTCATCAACTCAAAATACAGGTGAAATCTATATACACGATTTAAACTTAGGCAACTTATTTTCAAGTAATAACTATTATATTTCAGATACCCATACCGAAGACAGTGATGACGGATACACAGGAACATATCCTGTAACCGCACAGGATTTAGGTGATCTTTCAAAACTTATAAAAGAAGAAGACGGTGTTTTAAGAGAATTCAGCGCAGGTATCTGGCAGATAAATAATAACCAATATAATTATTCTTATCCTCAGCTTATAGGCAATTTATATACGATAAAATCAAGGGAATTGGAAGTGCCGGTTATATATGATGTAGCAAATAACAGTGAAAATCAAGTTTTTGTTACTGTAAAAGGGGATGCTAATACTGTAAGTTATACCCTTAAGATATTTGACCAAAACACCGAACTTGAAAGTTATACTCTTACAGGCGGAAGTCAAAGTACGATAGAAATAACTGAAGCCCTTACTGGCTATAATAAAGATTATACTATAAAGGTTGTTGCCAACGGGGACGGGGGTATCTATCTTTCAAAAGACGGTCTTGACTATACATACAGGCACCTTGAGTACATAGCGCCTCCTTTGGGAGATGGGACAGAGCAAAATCCATATATTATTTCAAGAATTGAAAACTTTAAATATATTATTACTTACGGACAGGACAAAGTATATAAAATTACCTGTGACCTTGACTTTACAGGGGATAATAAAATATGGTATAATGTTCTTGGTGAAACTTCATCTACTGCCTTTTCAGGTACATTAAAGGGCGACAAAAACGGAGAAAAGCCTGTAATTAAACTTGATATTGAAAATGACGGTGCAAATGGTTTTATAAGATATTTATCAGGAAATGTAGAGAATTTTATAATTGAAGGTTCAATTACCGGCACAACGGAAATAGGTGCAGTTGCAGGAAATATGAAGGGCGGTTCAATTAAAAATATTGAAAACAGAGCATCGATTATTTCTAATTCTACATCCGGTGCTTTATTTGCTGCAAAGGCAGGCGGAATAGTTGGAGGAATTTCAAAGGGTAACGATGTAACAATAGAAAATTGTGCAAACTACGGAATAGTTGCTCCGCACACCTTCGCACAGTATGTAGGCGGTATTGCGGGATTTGTAGATAATGACGTTAAAGTAACAGTAAAAAATTGCGGAAATTACGGAAATGTACAAGGCTATTCAAATGTTGGTGGAGTTATCGGTTTTGTTACAGTTGCTACAACAAAAATTGTTTCAGTACTTCTTTCTTATAACTGCGCAGATGTAACAGGTCAGGGCGAAACTGCTGTTGCAAAGGATAACTCAGGTATCGGCGGTATTTTAGGTAGCGGTCCTGCTACAATCGACCAGTGCTTTAACTCAGGTAAAGTAAGCGGATGTAATAATACCGGTGGTATTGCGGGAATTTATCAGACAAGAAATATTAATATTGCCCTTACAAACAGTTATAATGCAGGTGTTATAAAGCCTCTTGCAACAACAAATTCTTATAAAAATAATGGCGGACTTACCGGTGCTGCAAGTTTATCAGGCACAGGAAACGGAAAAATAACAATTAAGAATAACTATAATGGCGGCAGTGTTGAATTTAACAGAGTACACTGGGCATTATACGTTTCTGCTCCGGCTGATGCTACAATCTTAAATAATTACTATTCCAGTGCGCTGCGTGAGTCGCTTACCTCTAACCAAACGCTTTCTGCTCCAACAGGAACAACTGTTTTACCGGTTGAGATAGCTGCTCAAAATATGAGCACTGAGGCTTCATTTGGAGGCTTTGATTTTGAAGATATATGGGAAATTAAAATTGAGGACGATTATAAATATCCTCAACTTAAGGAAAATGCACATAAAGTAAAGGGGAATTAAAATGGCTTGGTGGAATGACAACTATATGACCATATCAGCTGTTCAGTGTAAATATCACGAAACAAGCGAAGATATTTTTGATAATTATGTCAGTAAATCAAACTTTAACACTGAACAACTTTTGCACCTTACTGCAAGCGGACATATGGCATATTACAATGAGGAACGTGACGGTAAAAAACTTGACGAATATTTAAAAAGAACTAAAAAAGCAGGTATGAAAGTAATTGTATATGTTAATATACACGCTGTAACACCAGATGACCATAATAAGCATCCGGAATATTCACTTTTAGACAAAGAGAAAAATCCTCTTATGATGTATAATAATACTCATTATTATATATGCTTTAACGGTCCTTATTTTAATGAACATATTAAAAATATAAGAGAGTTGTGTAAGCATGATATAGATGGAATTTTTCTTGATGGTCCTATTATGCGTCCCGATGCTTGTTATTGTGAACACTGTCTTGAAAGTTTTAAAAAAGAATATGGTAAAAGCCGTTATGAAGCGGATTATTTTGAAAGTGCCGAATTCAATATGAAAAAGGCGACTCAGTTTATAAAGACAACCTATGAAGCCATAAAAGAGATAAATCCGAATATATTACTTTATGTAAACAATACTCTGTTAAAGCCTGATACAGTCGGAGTAAGAACAAGAGATTGTGAGCCTTATACTGACTTAATTGGTACTGAAGGCGGTTTTGTGTGGGTTGATAAGGGCATAACTATGTGGCATGTAAGTCCTATGGTTAAAATGGCAGAATCGGTTTGTCATGGTAAGCCGAGAGTTTGCTTTATAGCAGGTGACCATAAGCCGTGGTCATACTATATGCACACAGAATGTGAAACAAATATTTTCTATGCTCAGTCAATAGCATACGATGCTAATGTATGGTATGGGCTTCATGGTTCTTCAAAACAGGGAGAAACTCCCGGGGGAAAAGCCTCAACTGCATTTAATAAATTTATAGCTGATAATAAAGAAAATATTATTAAAACCCATTCTTGCTCCAAGGTCGCACTTTTTTGGTCGGATGCTACTGCAAGCCGTTATTCTACAACTGTTGACGAAACTGACTTTGTTCAAAAAACAATGGAACTGTCAATCGACGATCAGAAAGGCAATCAAAATGCTTCCTTTAAGGGTATGTATGATATTTTAACAAGGGCGCACATTCAGTTTGATTTAATTGATGAGGTAAGTTTTAAAGAGGGTGCTCATAAGAAATATGACACGATTATTTTAACAACAGCCGCTTGTATATCTGATGAAATAGCAGGAATAATAAAAGACTATGTTAAAGAGGGCGGAAAACTTATTTCCAACTTTGATACAGGCCTTTATAACGAACTTTGCGAAAAAAGAGAAATATCAGTTTTAAGCGATGTTTTCGGTGTAAAAAAATATGTTGATACAATAAAATATCCTGTAGGCTGTAGTTACCTTATAAATAACAAAGAAAGTTTTATTTTTAACGGTGTAAATGATGATAATATTCCATTACCGCTTCTTTCGGTAAAAAATGAGGTTGAAGATACTGCAGAGATTTTAGGCTATGCGCGAATGCCTCTTAAGGGCAGATATGTGGATTTAGTCAAAGATACATACCCGTCTGTTATTTATAACAAATACGGAAAAGGGGAGAGTATATATTTTTCAGGTGCAGTAGGCGAGTTCTTTGATAAGTATGCAAATACTGATATAAAAAAACTTGTTGTAAATGCAGTAAATAAATTCTCCAAAGCAGATATCACAACAGATGCACCGGGAAGCGTAGAGGTATCCTTAAGAAAGAAGGATAATAAATATATCATTCATCTTATCAACCTTACCGGAGAAATGATAAGACCGATTGAAAGAATTATTCCTCTTTATAATGTGAATTTCACAATAAATAAGGATATAAAGATTAAATCAATTGAAACATTAAGAGGTAAAGAAATACTTAATTATAATATATGTGATGGTAAATTATGCTTCACACTTTCCAAACTTAATGAACATGAGATTATTGTGCTGGAATGTGAATAACACACCAAATTGAGTATATCGCCAAAACAAATTGTATTTTATAGACTTTAAAATCAAAAGAAGAATTAAAACGGTCAGTATATTGATACTGACCGTTTTTAATTTTTGTGATTGCTTTTAAGCAGCTTAAAAATCAGATAATTGGTATAGTAACATTCACAAAACCCCAAGGACATGTAGGCGAACAGTATAATGTTTATAGTTTGTTTTATTTGTCATTATATTAACTCCTTTATAAATAGCATAATCATTCACGACAAATTTCCCTAAATCATTGAAATTTGAAACCTTATGTGATATAATATGAGGTAAAATTATTATGGGAACTTGTAGCCAAAAGTAGGATGCATCTATTTTGTATCGTTGTTTCAGGCAGGTTAC
Organism: Clostridia bacterium; assembly: GCA_045658425.1. Taxonomy (GTDB): domain Bacteria; phylum Bacillota; class Clostridia; order UMGS1840; family HGM11507; genus SIG450. The sequence goes on from JAZOVB010000125.1 coordinate 14,865, forward strand.
ATCTAAACCATTTGTCCCGCATAAAGCGGATTGTGTTGAAATTTGAAAAGGAGAGGATATAAAAAATGAAAATGAGATTAAAAGACGGAAAAATAAAGGTTTTAACTTTGAGTTATGATGACGGAGTTGTTCAGGATATAAGATTAATTGAAATTATGAACAAACATGGGCTTAAAGGAACGTTTAACATCAATTCCGGTATTTATTTGCCTGAGGATGCAGTACGTGAAAAGTTTTACGGCAGAATGAAACTGTCCGAAGCACAAAATCTGTATATTGATTCCGGGCACGAGGTTGCTGTTCACGCATTTACACATCCGTTTTTAGAGAAATTGGATACTTCTGAAATTATATACGAAATAACTGAGGACAGAAGAGCGATAGAAAACCATTACGGTACAATAACAAGGGGTATGGCATATCCTTATGGTAAATACAGTGACAAGGTTGTGGACATTCTTGGAAGATGTCATATTGCATACGCGAGAACAACTAAATCTACACACGATTTTGTTTTTCCGGAAAACTGGCTGACTCTTCATCCTACTTGTCATCATAATGACGAAAGGCTTGAAGAACTTATAAAAAAATTTGTTGAAACAACCAACAAATTCAACAATGCTGAAATGTTTTATCTGTGGGGGCATAGCTATGAATTTGACAATGACGACAATTGGGATGTTATTGAAAAGTTTGCTGAATATGCCGGTGGCCATGAACACATCTGGTATGCAACCAATATTGAAATCTATGATTATGTTAAGGCTTATGAAAGCTTACAGACAAGCTATGACAAAAAAATCGTACATAACCCCACAAATACGGATGTTTGGGTTGATATTAAAGGTGAGGTGTACTGCGTAAAAGCAGGAGAAACTTTGAAAGTCTGAATCTGAACTATTTGTTCCGCATAAAGCGGATTGTGTTGAAATTCATTGAAAAAATGGAGTATTTATGATAGGTGTTTTATTTATATGCCACGGCAATATATGCCGAAGCACTATGGCAGAATTTGTTTTTAAAGATATGATTGAAAAATTGTGCAGAACAGATGAATTTTATGTGGCCTCTGCCGGTACCAGCTATGAAGAGATAGGAAATCCCGTTCACCGCGGAACGGCAAGAATATTAGACAGTCTGGGAATATCGTACTCACATAAGCGTGCCGTGCATTTGGAAAAGTCTGATTATGAAAAATATGATTATTTAGTTTGTATGGATAGTATGAATGTGCGTAACACCTTGCGGATTGTAGGAGATGACAAGGAGAAAAAAATATACAAACTACTTGAGTTTGCCGATTCTGACAGAGATGTTGCTGATCCGTGGTATACAGGAAATTTCGATATAACATACAAAGATGTCTTAAAAGGATGCAAAGGTCTTTTGAAGCATATTGACAGTAAATAAAAATATCTCACAATCACATAAAACGATGGGCATCCAGATTATACAGTCTTTATTTTGCAGAATACATGAACTATTCATAGCTTGAAATTGAATGTAAGTTGTGATATAATTTTTAGAATAAATAATAGCGAACTCAGATAATAAAATCTATAAAAAGGAGATATTGAAATGAGAAAACTTAAGCCGTTGAAGAGAATATTAAGTATTTTACTGGTCGTTTCTATACTAATGACCATGTTTAGTATGAATATATTCGCGCAATCATTTAAACCGACAGAAGGTGCAGGTGAGGAGTCATCTCTGGAAATGTCATCAAATGCGGATACAGGTACCTTGTCTGAAAATGAGGCGGAAGAAGAACTTCCGGATGATGTACAATCAACTGAAGTAATTGAATTAGACGCTGAAGATATAATTGACTTTCAGGAGATTGTTGATGGTGAAGATGCAGGGGATATATATAACAACGCAGAGTGCGTTTATGTTGAAAGTGCAGATGAATTGGAGACCGCAATTATAAATGGTGGAACAATTTGTCTGATTGGAGATTTTGAACTGGACCGTACTTTCTACATAACCGAGGATACCTGTATTTACAGTGATGAAGTTCGTACTCTTACGAGAGCAAGTGATTTCGGAGGAGATTTGTTTGTAATAGGTGAAGATGCGGATGGAAATATATACGAGGAAGTTACATTTACCCTCGGCGATACTGAAGCTTCCGATGAAGACATTCTTGTAATTGACGGTAACAAGAATAATCTTACAACAAGTGTCAACGGAACAGTATTTTTCATAGCAAATAAAGCTGTTGTGAATTTTAATAAAGATGTTTCGGTTATCAACAACAAGAAAGTTGGTAATGAACGCACACTTGACGAGAAGTATTCATTATCCTATGCGGACCAGATAGGTGGTGCGGCTGTAATTATAGCATCGGGAACACTTAATATTTACGGCTCAAAT
>JAZOVB010000126.1:0-3674 GCA_045658425.1 Clostridia bacterium
AAGCCTTCGTTCAAGTATCGCTAACGAACTTGACTTTACAGAAGACATCGGAAAAAATGTTGTTGACAGTTTTATTGATAAGATTGTGGTGTATAAAAGCGAAGTCGAAAATCAAATTGACCTTAAAATCTTTTTGAAACTTCTTCCAACTAGCCCGCAGAACTTCACAGAAAACTCTCATGTTTTAACATTCGGTTCAGGACAGATAATTCAGACAAGAGGCGGTAATTCAAGAGTATTGAAAGCATACGATTTAACTTTCAATTATGAATTGTGTTATCATCTTGAATAACAACAAACGGTATAGAGAATGATTATTTGTTCATTCTCTATACCGCTTTTTTCTTTTGTATTAAAATGCATCGAAAGTAGTGACAGATTTCGCATGATGTGGTATAATTACATTAAATCCTGCCGTAAGGCTTGATTATATAATTTTATTTTAAGGAGTATTGCTGTTTGAAAAAAAACAACACCTTGGATATTGTAGCATAGCCGGGAGGCTGTGTAATACAAATCCGCACAAGCCTCCCTATGTTGAAAGTCTTTAATTTCAGGAGGAGAAAAATAATGAGTAAAGAAGACTTAATAATTCGTTTAGAAAGAAAAGAAGACCGACGCGTGGTTGAAAACCTGATTCGGGAATCATTTTGGAATGTTTACAGACCAGGTTGTCTTGAACACTATGTGATAAATCAGCTTAGACATGACGACGCCTTTATACATGAACTTGATTTTGTTATGGAAAAAGACGGCAAAATTATAGGTCAGAATATGTTTATGAAAGCTGTGATAAAAGCTGATGACGGAAAAGATGTTCCTATTTTAACAATGGGACCGATTTGCATAACACCCGAACTGAAAAGACAAGGTTATGGTAAAATCTTACTTGACTATTCGCTTGAAAAAGCGACAGAACTCGGTTTTGGTGCTCTATGCTTTGAGGGTAATATCAACTTTTACGGGAAAAGTGGTTTTTCATATGCAAGTGAGTTTGGCATCCGCTATCACGGGTTGCCCGAAGGTGCAGATAGCTCATTCTTTCTTTGTAAGGAGCTTATATCCGGTTATCTGAATAATATAACAGGAGAATATGCTCCACCACAGGGTTATTTTGTTGATGAGGCAGAAGCTGATGAATTTGATAAAAACTTTCCATACAAAGAAAAACTAAAACTACCAGGACAGATTTTCTAAAAACGAATTTGGCAGGGGCTGTTGTATGCAGTCCCTGCCGATATTTTTAATATAAACTAAGAAAGTAATTTAACTTTTTCTTCAATCTGCTTAATAATATCAATGAATATCTCATCAGATTGCCCTGTTGGACCTTGTAATCCCCAGTTATCGTCAAAGGCTTTACCTATATAGGGACAGCCGACATCACATCCCATAGATATGGCAATATCAGGAACAGGAATTTCATCTGTTGTTTTTGAGTATTGCTCCTGCTCCATATCAATACCATAAATCTGTTTCACAAGTCTGACAGCATCCTGATTTATCTGTGGTTTTGTTTCTATTCCTGCTGAATAAAAATCAAATTTATCACCTAAAAAATGTTTTCCAAGCGCTTCTGCAATCTGACTTCTGCAAGAGTTGTGTACGCAGATAAAAGCAATTTTCTTTTTCATCCTATCACCTTAAAATCCTAACTTATGGAATAAATCTTCAACTTCTTTTGTTTTAAGAACTTTTCCCATAGAAACAACCTTATCATTCACCACAATGGCAGGCATACTCATTACACCATATTCCATAATCTTTTGCATATCTGTAATGTACTCTACCTCGATGTCAATTCCAATATTTTTTACAGCATCTTTTGTATTTTCGTATTGAGTGTGACAGGCTTTGCACCCTGCTCCCAAAACTTTAATACAACAAATGCCGTCTACCGTTTTACCGCAACACTCATTTGTAATTTTAACATCTTTCGGAGCAGAATCACACGAGCAACAGCAAGATTTTTCTTCTTTTTTCTTACCAAAATTAAATAATGACATAATAAATACCTCCATATTTATATAATAATATTTTGTATTGCATTGAAAAAATAACCCACAAGGATTATACCAATTGTACATACAGCAACAAATATACCAAGCAATTTAGGTTTAACAGCTTTACGAAGCATAATCATTGACGGAAGTGAAAGCGTGGTCACACCCATCATAAACGAAAGGACAACACCGAGTAATGCTCCTTTTGAGAGCAGTGCTTCGGCAATAGGTATTGTTCCAAATATATCGGCATACATAGGTACACCTGCGATAGTAGCAATTATAACGCCAAATGGGTTATTATCCCCAAGTAGTTTTACAATAAATTCTTCCGGTATCCAGTTATGGATGACAGCACCAATGCCTACACCAACCAAAACATAAGGAAATACCTTTTTAGCAGTAGAAACTACCTGTTCCCAAGCATATTTAATACGGTCTTTGAAATGTAGCTCGTCTTGAGGTATATCAAGATTTTTACCATTCCTTATATATTCTTCTACCTGATTTTCAAGATGCATTTTTTCTATCAGAGTTCCGCCGGCAACTGCGATTACAAGACCAAGCACTACATAGATAACTGCTACTTCCCAGCCAAATATACTCATAAGCAGAACTAATGAGCCCAAATCTACCATAGGCGAAGATATCAGAAATGAGAATGTTACACCAAGGGGTAAACCTGCACTTGTAAATCCTATAAATAGCGGTATTGACGAACAGGAACAAAATGGGGTTACAGTTCCCAAAAGGGCGGCTACGATGTTTGCTCCTATTCCACTAAACCTTCCAATTATCTTTTTAGTTCTTTCCGGTGGGAAGAAACTTTGGATATAAGATATAATCATAATCAGAACACCTAACAGAACCATAATTTTGATTATGTCATATAGAAAAAATTGAATACTACCACCAATCCTTTCTGTGGTATCTACTCCAACACTGTTTAACAAGTTACCTATGAGGACATTGAGCCACCTCATACTTATAATTTCATTCTGAAAAAAGTTCCATCCTGTTTGTAATATTTCCATAGCAAACTCTCCTTATATAGAAACATAGAAATATATCTATATGTTTGTTTTAAAGTAAGTCGTGCTGTCATTTCTTATTTTTTACAACACGACTACTCTTCTGATAAAGCATTCAGATATTCTTTTGCATACTGCATACCTTCGGGGGATATGGAATAATGTGTCCATTTTCCTTCCTTTCTTCCTACAACGATACCTGAATCACAAAGTATTTTCATATGGTGAGATAGTGTTGGTTGAGTTACATTAAGCGCCTCTAATAATTTGCAGGCACATTTTTCACCGGTCTTCAACATTTCAAGTATCTTTACTCTGTTTTCGTCACAAAATGCCTTGAACACAATAGCAACTTTCTTTTCATCCATCTCAATCACCTCACATCGATATTTTTCTATCTGATATCATTATACTACATATATAGATATTTGTCAATATGTTTATACTATTTTTTCGAATTATATCAATACCATCCTTGACAATAGTAAAATTACGCGGTAAAATACACACCATAAAACAAAAAGCACTTAAAGACTTGGGTTTGCTACTTATCATACATTCGACAGATGTCGACATCAAGACGGAAGTTTCGACAGAAATTAGCATCTAAACATAAAGGGCGTTGTCTCAATTTAGTGAA
>JAZOVB010000127.1:0-2047 GCA_045658425.1 Clostridia bacterium
GGTAACAATCTTACTTCACTTGAACCGCACAGATATGCAGGATTTATCTATGTAGTCGAAGTATTTCCGGGCGGTAATGTAAAAGTAGAAGTGGGCACAGGAAGAGAAATGATGGATTATGTTAATTTCGGTTCAGACTGCAGTACAGTATTGATTCATGAAACTTATCTTGATGATATGGATTTGGTAATTTATCGCAAAGGATAGTATAGTGGGGGATTGATATGTCACTAAAAGAAATAAACAGCGCTGGTGTTTCAGATATTATTTTAAAAGTATTTGAACTCTTAAACTACAGTGATAACACCCAATTTGAATTTATTGAGTGTGAAAATTTATATATAAAAAAAGACGGAAATAAAGCCGTTATAGGCGGAAAAGAGAAAACTGACATTTCCCGTGCTTTAATGCTTTATGTGACAGAGTGCCGTCAGGGTAAGGAAAAATTTGAAATTACACAAAAAAGGCATTTTGACACTCTGGCATTTTCTATTGATTTAGCAAGAAACGCAGTAATAAATGTTTCAAAGATAAAGGAAATTATAGATTGCATTGCACTTATAGGATTTAATACAATGTATCTTTCTATGGAGGATGAATTTGACCTTCCCGGATATCCGCATTTTGGATACAGAAGAGCAAAATATTCCCACGAAGAATTAAGAGAAATTGATGATTACGGTTACCAGATGGGAATTGAGGTTATTCCGTCCTGTCAGGCGTTAGGGCATCTTGAACAGTATTTAAGATACAGGGAACCAAAAGAATTTGCAGAAACAAACAAAGTTCTTTTATGCGGCGAAGAAAAAACTTATGAGTTCATTGCAACTATTATAAAGACAATGAGAAGTTGTTTCAGGACCGATAAAATTAATGTAAAGTGCGATGAAGCCCGCGGAGTTGGAGTTAAAAAGATGATGAAGGAGAAGCAATTTACTTCTCCTTACAGCATAGTTAAGAAGCATATTGAAAGAGTAAGAAAAATCTGTGAAAAGTATGGTTTTTCATCTACTGCAGTTTCGGGAGATTTGTTTTACAGTCATATGGGTAAAGGGTATTATGATTTTTCCTTTAATCCTTCAACTGAAGAAATTGAAAAAATTCCCGATGTTGATATCGTATATTGGGACTATTATCATACTGAATATGATGATTATAAAACCTTGCTGGACGGACACAGAAAACTTGGGAAAAAGGTTGTGTTTTTAGGGGGTATCTGGACTTGGGCAGGACAGCTCCCTCAGCCTGATTTTACATTTGATACAATGAATCAGGCGCTTAAATGTTGTATTGACAATAATGTAAAAGATGTCAGGGTATCAACCTTCGGCGATGACGGTAATGAAACCAATATTGCCTTTGCACTTCCTCAACTTCTGATATTTTCCGAGCATTGTTTTCTTGGCAAGGATTATTCGGAAGATGTAGTATATTCGCTTTCAAAAAATCTTTTTAGCCTTGATATGAAGGAATTAAGAGCATTGTCCGCTTACCATTATCCGTGGGTTGAAAATCTGCCGAAAGAAGAATATATTTACCCTAATTATATGGGGAAAAAGATATTCTATTCGGATATTTTATATAATATGACGGGTACTTACGATTTTTCAAAAATCTTGCCAAAACATAAAGCTGCATCAGAAGCAATCAAAAACGCAGGTAAAGGCACTTTGTGGGAAAAATATTTTGATTATTCAAGGTTGATATTTGAAATAACCACAAAAAAGATGGAGATAATTGGATATATAAGAGATGCTTACAAAAATAAGGATTTAGAGTGGCTTAAAAAAGTAAGCGAAGAAGAAATACCTTATCTTGTTAAATGCTACGAAAAACTTATGATATTACATGAAGAGCAGTGGCTTAATATGTATATAGCTTTCGGATGGGAAGAGCTTAATAACAGATACGGGGCAACAATCGGAAGACTTTATTATGCTAAAAGAATAATAGATAAATTTATTCAAGGCAAAATTGACAAAATACCTGAGCTTATGTACGACTTTATTGAAGAAAATATGCCGTATCCTCATGGGGGAGTATGTTT
>JAZOVB010000128.1:0-1786 GCA_045658425.1 Clostridia bacterium
TTTCACTATGGGCATTGGGATTTACAGGATATTTCGTATATGTTCCGGCAATTGTTCTTGCCAATCCGATTGCTGTTAATCTTGTTATATTTGCAGAAAACTTTAATTCATATCCTGAAGAAAGCGCAAGCTATGTTCTTATTACTTCGGTGCTTTCCATTATCACACTACCGCTTGTTTACAGCATTTTATAAAAAAGGATGTTTTTAAAATGAGAGATTTTAACCGTGACAGTATATTTAAAAAAGCCGTTGACGGTGCATATTTCGGGATTGTGAATACTCTTTTGGTATTCATTCCCTTTGTGTACTCGGTTTTTGAAAACAGGGCTTTATTCATAATACATATTATTGCAGCCCTTCTGCTTCTTGGACTTTTTATATCGGTTATTGCAATTTTTAAAAATTCCCATAATTATACCTTCAGCGGAATAAGATACCTTCTTTTCATCTCGGTATTTTCGGGAATTTTACTTTCGGGACTGGCTTTGAAATATATAATTTCATTCCCCTTTACCTTTGCAAATCTTTATTTCTTTATTTTACAGGTGACCCTTATTTTAATGTCCGCCATAGATATATTAATTCCTGCACATAACGGAATGATCAGAATGAGGTCTCTTTATTTAAGAACCATCAAAGGGCAGTATTTCAATAATTTCCTTACTGCGGCTCTTGGAGCGGCACTTGGAATTTTACTTGTATTTTCAGCATATAACATATAGGAGCTTTAATTATGAAAATTGAAATAAAAAAAGATAAAAAAGCAAGAATTAAGGATCTGGTTATCGGAGTTATCGCACTTCTTGTTTTTACTTATACACTTGACTTTTTTAAAATACCTCTTTTAAGCGCATTTGCACCCTTTATTTTTGCACTTTTCATCTGTCATTATATTTTAAGCTATACTCAAAGCGTGCATACCTATACCTTTGGTGAGGAAATACTGATTATTGACAGAAAAACAGGTTACAAGGAAACAAATCTTTTTAATATCGAATATGAAGATATTGAATATATTTCCTTTGAAAATGAAAAGGCAGGTATTTTTGTTGCAGGTCGCTTTGATAAGATTTTTATAATAATGAAAACAAAGAATCAAAAAAAGAAAATCCGTATTCATAAGAACGACGAAATAAAACAAGCCTTTGAAAATGCAGGAGTGACGGTTAAATGAGTAAAACCGCTTTGGTTTTAGGCGGAGGCGGTGCCAAAGGCTCTTATCAGACGGGAGTTTTAGAGGCACTTAGGGACCTTGGTATAAAATATGATATTGTAACCGGTGCTTCGGTGGGAAGCATTAACGGTGCCATTGCGGTAACGGGAAAAATCGGACTTTCCAAAAGACTGTGGAAATCCCTTACCGTAAAAAACATTCTTGATCTTAACGACGGGGATGAAAAGGTTGAGCTTAAAGGAATTATCGAAAAAGGCGGTTACAGTTCAAATAATTTGAAAAAACTTCTTAATAAATATATTGACGAGGATGAAATAAGAAGCTCTTCAATTGAGTATGGGCTGGTAACGGTAAAATACCCCGAAATGATTCCCGTCTATAAATTTATAGAGGATATTGAAAAGGGAAAGCTTGTTGACTATATTTTAGGCAGTTCTGCCTTTTTCCCTGCCATGCGCCCTTATGAGATATCGGGAAAGCTTTATGTTGACGGCGGATTTTCAGATAATCTTCCCATAAATCCTGCAATTGAAAAGGGTGCGGATAACATAATAGCGGTTGATTTAAAGGCTATCGGAGTTATCCGAAGGAAGTCGGATCGTAGCCATGT
>JAZOVB010000129.1:0-1420 GCA_045658425.1 Clostridia bacterium
ATGGCATACAGACAAATAAGTGCAAGTAACTATTACCTTTACGAAATAAATTTAACTGAAAATACGGATAACCAAGAGGTATCAAGCGTGGGCTACACTCACGTTTCGGATATGAGAGATATTATTTTAGCCTGTGATGAAAATATAATTCTTTACGGTAAGCTTGCGGTATATAACAGGAATTTTTCCGATACGGTAACCCTTGATTTTACCGCCGATGAGTTAAGCGGAGGCAATATCTATTCAAAAGGAGATAATATCCTTATAAGACGTGCTTTCGATTTTTCACCAAAGGTTATTGTTTGTGATAATTTAAAAAGCTTTGTGGGATTTTTATGGCAGGATTATATTTATGTCTGGGTAGGAGAATACCTTGTAAGAAGTAAAATTTTATAAAGGAGTGTTAATATGAACGGATATAATTATGATGAAAAAAGAAAGGAAAATCAAAACCTTATAAATTCAGGAACAAACCGTATGCTTGCCTCAGGAAGAACCACCATACAAAAGTCGCTTGAGAAAAAGCTGTCGGAATTTAACGGAAGACTTAAGAAAATTCCTGAAATTTACAGTAATTTGAAAAATAACCTTACGAATACCAATAACAAAGAGATAAAAAGAATGAACGAAAATATTGCAAATACCGGTAATCATACCGCAGGAGGCTATGCCATATCTGAAAGACTCAGTAATATAAACAGCTTTAATAAAGCGCAAAGGGATATTGACCTTAAAAAGCAAAATGAAATATCGGATATTAAAAATAAGATGGCGGATGCAAAAACGGATGCGGCTGAGAAAACAACTCAGCTTGAAGCGGATATCTATGGGAAAAACCTTAATCTTAATCTTGAAGAAAATAACCGCGCCATGGAATTTAATTTTGAAAGGGAAAAGTTCATGGAGGAAAAAAGAAAGAATGATTCTTCCATTGCAAAAATCAATAATGATATTATTCTTGCAAATAATGAGGATCAAAGGGAAACAGATAAAAATGAAAGAGAGAATGTTATTCATAATATCCAAGTTAAATATCTCCCTTTAAAATATGCTCAGGAACTTGAGAATATGAAAACCGATAACCGTCTTACCGAAGAAAAAATACTTACCGAAGGTGTAACGAGAAATGCTAAAAGCTTATCGGGAGGCTCGGGAAAATCGGGTGGCTCGGGCAGCTTGAAAAATTCAGATCAGGTTTTATCCAAAATGTCTGCCAAGGATATAGCCGAGAGTATAAAAAATCAGGCCGGTAAAAAGTCCTATGACAGCTACGGAAAAGTGGAATTTAAGCTTTCCCGTGATAAGGCGTATGTCTATCTTATGGAATGGAAGAAAAAATATAATCTTCCCGACTACATTGTAAACGATGCTTCCATTTTACTTGGTATTCAGGATTATTTATAAGGAGGTAATATATGAA
>JAZOVB010000130.1:0-3811 GCA_045658425.1 Clostridia bacterium
GTTCTTATAGGTTCTATAAGAATTTTCAAATTAGGAAATTTTTAGATAGAATGAGGCAAAAACACAGGTAATATTCGGATATTACCGAGGCTTTTAACGAAATTATATCAAAAATTTACAATTTAAAAACGAGTTCGGATAGCTCTCCGATGGCTACTGATAAGGTTGCAGAAATTGGCTTAGAAATTATGGGAAGATTTAAGGAAAATATGCTTAAAGGGGAATTCACCAGAGAAGATTGTACAAATTTACTTTACGGCTCAATGCTTGCAGGATGTGTAATTGCTCATACGGGTACAACCATTGTTCATTCAATGGGCTATCCTCTTACTTATTATAAGGATATTGCCCATGGCAGAGCCAATGGAATTCTTCTTTATGAGTATATGAAAAGAACTTATGAGGTGCTTCCCGAAAAGATAAATAAGGTTCTTAAGCTTTCAGGATTTTCTTCACTTGACAAAGTAGCTGAATTTCTTAAAGCAGTTTTATCTTTGGATGAAAAAATTGACTTAAATGAAATAGAGGAATGGACAAAGACCACCATTAAAGCAAAGAATGTCCTTTCGTGTCCCTTTGATGTGGATTATGACAAGGAAGTGGAAATGTTTAAAATTTGTCTTGAATTATAAAGGAATAATATGTTAAAATTATAAAAAAAATAAAAAGGGGAATAATATGGGTAACAGAGAAAAATTATCATCGCGTCTGGGATTTATTTTAATATCCGCAGGCTGTGCAATCGGTCTTGGAAATGTATGGAGATTTCCGCATATAACAGGTCAGTACGGCGGTGCCGCATTTGTGCTTGTTTATTTGTTCTTTTTGGTTGTTCTTGGTCTTCCTGTTATGACCATGGAGTTTGCGGTAGGAAGAGCAAGTCAGGCAAGTGCCGCAACTTCATTTAAAGTGCTTGAACCCAAAGGTACAAAATGGCATATTTTCGGATATTTTGCAATGATTGCAAACTATCTTTTAATGATGTTCTATACTGTAATAGCAGGATGGATGCTTTTATACTTTGTTAAAATGGCAAAAGGCGATTTTATAGGTCTTGATGTTTCTGCAATCGGCGGAGTATTCGGTAATATGGTATCAGACCCGATAACACTTACAATCTGGATGGTTGTTGCAGTATTACTGGGATTTTCCATTTGTGCATTGGGACTTCAGAACGGTGTTGAAAAAATCACTAAAATTATGATGTCAAGCCTTTTTGTAATTCTTATCATTCTGGTAATCCGTGCGGTAACATTACCCGGAGCTTCAGAAGGTCTTAAATTCTATCTTATGCCCGATTTTAAGAAAATGGCAGAGCAGGGAATTTTTGAGGTGGTTTCTGCCGCTATGGGACAAGCCTTCTTTACCTTAAGTATCGGTATCGGTTCAATGGCAATTTTCGGAAGCTATATCGGAAAAGAAAGAAGTCTTATGGGAGAATCGGTAAATATCCTTGTTCTTGATACAATGGTTGCACTTCTGTCAGGTCTTATTATATTTCCTGCATGTTTCTCATTCGGAGTAAGTGCAGACAGCGGACCAAATCTTGTATTTATAACACTTCCTAATATTTTCAATGCAATGACAGGGGGAAGAATATGGGGAACATTGTTCTTTATATTTATGTCCTTTGCAGCTTTATCTACCGTTGTTGCCGTATTTGAAAATATAATTTCATTTGCGATGGATTTGTGGGGTTTTACAAGAAAAAAAGCAGTAATAATAAATTTATTTTTAATAATGCTTCTTGCAATGCCCTGTGTTCTTGGCTTTAATATCTGGAGTGGCTTTATGCCTCTTGGTGCAGGTTCAAATATTATGGACCTTGAGGATTTTATAGTAAGTAACAATCTTCTTCCTTTAGGTTCTTTAGTATATCTTTTCTTCTGTGTAACAAGATACGGCTGGGGCTGGGATAACTTTATGAACGAGGTTAATGCAGGAAAAGGTCTTAAATTCCCAAAATGGTTAAGAGTATATGTAACTTATATTCTTCCATTAATCGTACTTTTCGTATTTGTTCAAGGATATATCAGTAAATTTGTAGGATAGCCGTCGGAGTATCGAACTCAATACGGTTTGAAAATGGAAATTTCGCTTCATATTGCAGAAATCCCTGCGAATATACTAAAGTATTATTCTTGAAATTTCTTTATCTGAAACAAAATTTCTAATTTTTAAACGAGTTCGGATAACTTTCCGACGGCTAAATAGGGTTTATGAAAAAAGTTTTTACAACGGTTATGCCCGATAAAATCGGTGCTTTCTTAAAAGCAACTAAAATTTTAAGTGAGCTTAAGCTTAATATTTTGAGAGTAAGCTATAATAAGGCTGTGGATTCCACTATGCTTTTTATTGAAGTTGAGGGGGATAATACGGCTTTGAGGGAAGCTGAAAAAAGGCTTTCTATGGAAGGCTATATAAAGGGCGATTTAACCGGTGAAAATGTAGTGTTACTTGAATTTTATCTAAAGGATAAACCGGGAGCTTTGCTCCCGGTTTTGTCAGTTATAAACGAATTTAATTTTAATATTTCCTATATAAATTCAGTAAGTGAGGGGACAGGCTTTCAGAATTTTAAAATAGGACTTCTTGTTTCGGATGAAGAAAGGTTTGAAGAATTTGTAAAGAGGGTAAATAGTCTTTGTCCCGCAAGAGTAATTAATTATAATAAAAGTGAAAAGGCTCTTGATAATACTGTTTTCTATGTAAGTTTTGTAAATGATATTTCCGAAAAAACAGGGCTTTCCAACATGGAAAAAAGAGAGCTTTTAATTAATTCAAATCATATAATGCAGCTTTTGGAGGAACGAAATCTTCCTCCTTATGAGGTGTTCGGGTATATAGGGAAATTCAGCGAATATATAAATAGCTTTAAGGGTGAGAATTATATCCCGCGTATAACCCATATAGATGATATTTCCCTGACTGTAATTGAACCACCCTGCGGAAGCAATATAATGGTATTTGACTTAAAAGAAAAGCTTTTGTTTGTGGATTCGGGATTTAACTGTTACAAAAAGGAGCTTTTTAATGTTTTAAAAAAGGAGTTTCCCGACTTTGAAAAAAGACCTAAGGAAATTCTTCTTACTCATTCAGATGTTGATCATATCGGATTTCTGGATGAATTTCAAAAGGTATATTTAAGTGAAAATACCGCAATCAATCTTATAAATGTCGCTTCGGGGAAAAAAGGATTCCGTGAAGAACTTATATCTCATTATCCTTATGTCAGAATAAGTAAAATTCTCACAGGATATAAATATCCTTCCTGTAAGAATTTTAATATTATAGGCGGAAAACAAAGTAATTCTCTTATGTCTTATATAGGAGCTCTTGATTTCGGCGAAATACACTTTGAAGTCTATGAAGGCTCGGGTGGGCATGTAAAAGGGGAAACTGTATATATAGAACGCAGTAAACGGCTTGTCCTTACGGGTGATATTTATATAAATATAAAAGATTGCATTAAGCCACAGGCGGAGTTTAATAAAATTGCCCCTTATCTTTTAGCCTCGGTAGATACCGAACCTGAACTTGCAGGAAAAGTAAGACGGGAAATAAAGCCTCTTCTTGATAAAGGCAGATGGATGATACTTGGCGGCCACGGAGCACCGTGTTACTGGAATGTATAAAAAAGGGGATGTTTAAAAAGTCAAACTTTTTAAACATCCCCCAATATCGTTCTAAGGAGATAGGAAAAAATCTTCAGAATGGGCGAATTTAGCCCCAAAGGGGTAGCTACCCGAAGATAAGGGTGTCTTAAAAGTCAACCAAATCTGCCTTAAGTCTTTAAAAATAGGATTTTTCT
>JAZOVB010000131.1:0-33627 GCA_045658425.1 Clostridia bacterium
TGATAAAATACGGTTTACACTGCTAAGGGAAGGCACAGTTATTTCAGGATGAGTTTTTGCATAAAGTTCACGAATTTTCTTTGCACCCCAAAAAGGATGTGCAGTTTTTAAGGAAATTAAATCAATAATCGTATCTTCAGATAAAGCATTGGGATGTATATCAGGAGAACGAGATTTTTCTATGAGCCCGGATTTTCCATCTTCATAAAATCTATTTTTCCATTTATGTCCGGTTTTTTCTGAAATGCCAAAATCAGCACATATATGTTTGAATGGTTTTTCTGCTTTAAGCATGGCATCGATAAATTGTGTTTTTTCGTTCATAACATTGGTCTCCTTCCATGGCATAAATACCACCCCTTTCGATGGTATTATATCATAAGGACTTACCGATGTGCTGACACAAACACTTACCGATGTCCTGACACATTCGACTTACCGATGTGCTGAAACCGGACATGGATATGCCATACGGCATCCACCTTTTTTCTCGTTGCCGTAAGACCACATATCAGGTCTGTAGGGCGTGACGACCTCGGCACGCCGATAAAATATGCAAAACATATCGAAATTCCCGTCAGGAATTTATATTACACCTTTTCAAAAATCCTCCCACCGCTAAAGCGGTCCCCCCTCCTTTAGGCAAGGAGGGCTTTCGGGCATTGCTTTGCAATGCCATAATATATTGGCATCCACCCTATTAAATTACGAATGACAAATTGCAAATGATGGAATTTAATAGGTTTAAGGCATATTGTGTTCGAGTCTTACTGCACTATCCTCTTATATCTATTTTATTTCCTGTTCTAAATTATCAAAATCCTCTGTTGAAAAAAATTCGCCCAAGGTTATTTCCAATCCATCACAAAATTTCTTTATGGTTCTTATGGACACATCTCTTCTGGATTCATCCATCATACTGTAAGCAGTAGAAGGAGTAACCCCCGACACATTGGCAAGTTCATTTACCTTCATATTTCTTTCCATACATAACTCATTAAATCTTTTTACAACCATATCTTTAACATCCATATTGAAACACCTCTTAAAGATATTGTAAAATAGTTTGCATTTTTGCGTATACGCACTTGCGTATTTTAAAAAAATGTGTTATAATTTCTTAAAATTATTCAGGAGGATTTATGTATGAAAAGAAAAATTATATTACTTGTAACCATTATTACTCTTATGCTTAATACTGTTACAATGGCAAGCGGTCAGGTACAAACCATATCAGTTTATTTCAATTCCATTAATCTTGATGTTAATGGGAAACAGGTATATGCCGATAATATTCTATATAATGGCACAACATATATACCACTTCGGAAAACAGCTGAGCTGCTTGGTTGTGAAGTTGGATGGAACGGAGAAACAAACACAGCGTCTGTCATACAATATAACGAAAAAAAATATATAGCCTTTGTTTTCAATTCTATGTTTGAAATAACTCGTATTTCTGCATTATGTAATGATATATATAATATTTCCGAGTTCAATTTTACCAAATCACACTGGAATAAAACATTTCACAACAGTAATAATACCTATTATCAAGGTTTAACCGAAGACATTAAGTATATCTCTGAATATTATAATACCCATGTAAAATATAAAGATACAATGTATGCAATTCTTTCAGATATTACACCAAAAGAAAAATTAGATAAGATGTATTTAAAACTTGATGAAGCATATAATAAATCAGCCTATATTTATTCAGCAGTAAAGAATCTGATGGAATCCTCGGGCTATATATGTACAGAATCCGAATTTATAACCGACATTCGTTCACTTTTTGATATCAAGGAAGACCTTGAAAATTTTCATGCCGATATATATTTTGATTATATTGATTATTTATATAATTAAGTATTCCAAAAAACAGGAAAAATATGTATTACAAATAAATTTACATAAAAAAGAGCGGATAGCCATCGGAGAGCTATCCGCTCTTTTCTCGTTCCGTAGGAACATATCGAGTGCGAAGCACATATCGAGCAATCGAAGATTGCATATCGAGTTTGCAAGGCAAACATATCGAAAATCCAAAGGATTTATAAAAAACGGCGTGACGACCCCGGCACGCCGATAGATAAATGATAAATTACAAATAACTGCACTTAGCAAAACATAAATTCCATAAATCGCTTTGCGATTTATACCTTATTTATAATAAACTAAACAAAAAATGTGCCTACACTACAGTAGACACATTTATTCTTACTTTTTCCCGTTTTGCGTGTTCCGGGGAATTTTAACGATTTTCCAGAAAAAATCAGGGAAAATTTCTTGGAATAAAGGAATTTAGCCTGAAAGGTGAAACCCGACGCTGTATGTGATACAGCGAGGGCTAAATTCATTTATAATGCAAAGCTTTTAATTCCATAAATTTGCCCCGCAAATTTATACCTTATTTTATCAAGTGCTTACAGCTTATAATTATGGTATAAGTACATCGATATCCAAAATAATTACTTTTTGCTTTGCATGGTCCGGGGAATTTTAACGATTTTTTATTTTAGACCGGGATATAATCCCTCTTCATCAAACTTCTTAAATGCAGCTTTAACAAGGTCGGAATCTTCCTTATAGGTTACGCCGTACCATTTTTCGTTAGCAGGTAACACCTTAACCTTTGCACCCTCGTTATGAATCAAGTGGTCGATAAATTTAGGGATAAAGAATTCGCCTTTCATAGGGTCTGTATTTGTCTTTAAGAAATCAACAAAGCCTTCTTCTAATTTTCCGAAGAAATCAGGAAGTAAGCCCCACATATTCATTGATACCAGAGTATCAAGAGGAATACCGCTGTTTTTATCAATAGCAGTTGTTTCAATGATTTCGTCAAGGTAACCGTCAGACATTTTACAAACGCCTCTTGCAACAGTACCATTATCCGAAATTGTGTTACCTAAAAGGTAACCTGCCATACACATTTCATTCTTTTCTAAAAGATAGTCGTGGATTAGTTTATAAGCACTCTTACCATAATAGTCATCAGCATTAACAATAGCGAAAGGAGTTTTTACAATATCCTTTGCTGTTAAAACAGCGTGACCTGTACCCCAAGGCTTAACTCTGCCTTCAGGTAATGTAAATCCCTTTGGTAAATCATCAAGTTCCTGGAAAGTATAATCAACATCTACTTTTCCCTCAAACTTTTTACCTACTAATTCTCTGAAATCCTTTTCAATAGCTTTTTTGATAACGAAAACTATCTTATCAAATCCTGCTTCCATAGCGTCATATACGGAATAGTCAAGGATAACTTCACCGTGTGGGCCTAAAGGCTCCATCTGCTTAAGTCCTCCGAAACGGCTTCCCATACCTGCCGCCATAACAATCAATGCACTACTTTTTGAATCCATTTTTGTTTCCCTCCTGCCATCTCCAAGTATCGCGGCACATATCCTCTAAATTCTTTGTTGCCTTAAAGCCTAATTCTTTGTAAGCTTTTTCTGGGTCAGCATAACATTCAGCAATATCACCGGGTCTTCTTGGTGCAATTTTATAATTTATTTCTTTACCGCTTGCTTTGGCAAACGCTTTTACCATATCTAACACGCTGTAACCGTTACCTGTTCCTAAATTATAGGTAACAACTCCGGATTTTTCCATAATCTTCTTAAGAGCCTTAATATGACCATCGGATAAATCCATAACGTGAATATAATCTCTTACTCCTGTTCCGTCATGTGTATTATAATCGTCTCCGAAAACAGATAAACATTCAAGCTTTCCTACTGCTACCTGAGAAATATAGGGAATAAGGTTATTTGGAATACCGTTAGGATCTTCACCTATAAGACCACTTTCGTGAGCACCCACAGGATTAAAGTATCTTAAAATAGCAATATCCCATTCATTATCAGAAACATATAAGTCTCTTAATATTTCCTCAATCATAAGCTTGGTTCTTCCGTAAGGGTTGGTACAAGACAGAGGGAAGTCCTCCTTAATGGGCACAGTATGAGGATCACCGTAAACTGTTGCCGAAGATGAGAATACAAGCTTTTTACAGTTGTATTTTCCCATTATATCAAGAAGCTTTAATGTACCCGAAATATTATTTTCATAGTACTTTAAAGGAATTGAGACGCTTTCACCAACCGCCTTAAGACCTGCAAAGTGAATTACAGCATCAATCTTATTTTCTTTGAAGATTTTTTCCACACCATCATAGTCAAGAAGGTCAGTTTCATAGAATTTAAAATCCTTACCTGTAATCTTCTTTACACGGTTTAAAGATTCTTCACAGCTGTTTGATAAATTGTCAAGAACAATTATATCATACCCTGCCTCCAAAAGCAATACCGAAGTGTGAGAACCGATATAACCGGCTCCGCCTGTTACCAATACATTCATGTTATTCATCCTTTCTTTTTAATCATTGTCTGAATATATTTTAAATTAATTATAAGCATTTTTATTTTTTCCATGTATGTTTGGAAAAAAGTATAAGCAACGGGAATATTTCAAGTCTTCCTGCAAGCATATCAAAAATGAATACAAGCAGTGAACTGTCCGAAAAACCGCCGAAATTCCCTGTAGGGCCAACCACCGAAAGACCGGGGCCTATATTGTTAAGAGTTGCTAAAACTGCAGTAAAATTAGTTGTAAAATCAAAGTTATCAAAGCTTATAAGAAGAACTGAAAACACCAGTATAGCAAGGTATGAAACCATAAACACATTAACCGACCTTACTGTTTCGTGTTCTACGGGACGCCCCCCTATCATTATCTTATGGGTACTTTTAGGATGTGCGGAAACCTTGATTTCCTTAATAACTGTTTTAAAAAGAATAATTATTCTTGAAACCTTTACACCGCCCCCTGTACTTCCTGCACAGGCACCGATAACCATAAGAGTAAGCAGTACCGTCTTGGAAAGCTGTGGCCAGTAATTATAATCAACAGAAGAAAATCCTGTGGTTGTAATTATTGAGCCAACCTGAAGGGAAGCGTGTTTAAATGCTTCATATACTCCCGAAAATCTTGTCAGGCAATTTATGGTAATTATTGTAATCGCTGTGATAATAACACCTAAATACACCCTGACTTCTTCCGATTTAAGCACAAGCTTTATCTTCCTTATTATTATAAGATAATATACAGAAAAGTCAATACCGCATAATATCATAAATATGGTAATTATCCATTGAATCTTATCGGGATAATCTGCAAGAGAAGAGTCTACTATTCCAAAACCTCCGGTGCCGACTGTACCAAAAGTTAAAGTCAAGGATTCAAATAAATCAAGTCCGCAGATAAGAAGAAGTATTATCTCGGTAACAGTAAAACCTATATATATAGCATATAAAATTGTTGTGCTTGACTTTACCTTTGGAACCAGCTTGGAAACCCTCGGTCCTGTACTTTCTGCCTTTAATAGATAAAGATTGCTTCCCCCTGAAAGAGAAAGAATTGAAACCAAAAGCACCAAAACTCCCATACCGCCTATCCAATGGGAAAAGCTTCTCCAGAAAAGCACAGATTTGGGAACACCCTCAAGAGTTTCAAGAACTGAAGCACCTGTTGTGGTAAATCCGGATACAATTTCAAAAAGTGCAGGGACAAAATCTTTTATAACATTTGTCATCATAAAAGGTAAGCAACCTATTATACTCATTAAAATCCAGGTTAAGCTTACTATTACAAAGCCTTCCTTTGCATACATATTCTTTCTTTCAGGCTTTTTAAAGGTAAGGATAAACCCCAAAGTTATTGCAATCAGGGAACAGCATAAAAAACTCTGCCATGCTGTTTCCCCGTAACAAAGGGCACAGATAAGGGGAAGAAGAAGAGCTACCCCCTCTGCATACATAGCCATCCCAAGTGTATAAAAAATAGTTCTGTAATTCATAAATTATCCTCTATTCCAGTATATCCGTAATATTCTCAATTCCCTTATGAGTTGTAACAAATATTACACCATCGCCTTTTTTTATCACATCAGCACCACGAGGGTGAATGATTTTGCCGTTACGGTTAATACAGGTTATCAAAACATTTTTCTTTATTTTCAAACTTTCAAGAGGAATTTCCGTAAGTCCGTTAAGGTCTGCAGTAATTTTAAATTCCAGAGCCTCCGCTTTTCCGTCTAAGATATAATGAAGAGTTTCAATATTATTTCCTAAAGAATTTTTCTTTGCTCTTACAAATCTTAAAATATAGTCTGCGGTTATATTTTTAGGATAAATAATAGTATCAAGCTCTAAATTGTCTATAACATTATCATAGGCAATACGGTTTATTTTTGTAACAATTTTTCCTTTTGTAAGAGTTTTTGCATAAAGAGAAAGCATAATATTTTCTTCGTCTATATTGGTAAGGGTAACCACCGATTCCGCACGGTCTATCCCCTCCTCCAAAAGAAGCTTGTTATCGGTAGCATCTGCACAGATAATGGTAGCTTCGGGAAGAACCTCGGAAAGATATTCGCATCTTTCCTTTTTTTGCTCGATTATTTTAACATCTATTCCCGTTCTTAACAAAAGCTTGGAAAGGTAATATGCGGTAGCACCTCCGCCTATAATCATAGCATCCTTAACCTTATTGGTTTTAATACCTATTTTCTTAAAGAATGGCGTTGCCTTGGTGGGTGCCGCAACTATACTCACAAGGTCTCCTGCATTTATCACAAAATCACCCGACGGAATAAAGGCATCTTCATCTCTTTCAACACCGCATACCAAAATATCGCATTTAAGCTTATATACTATATCAGATACCTTAAGACCGTTTAATACAGATTCTGCGGGAACCTTGAATTTAAGAATTTCCACTCTTCCGCTTGCGAAGGTATCAATACTTATGGCAGAGGGAAATCTTAAAGCTCTTGCAATTTCACTTGCCGCCGCAAATTCGGGGTTTATAATCATCGTAAGACCAAGGTCTTCTCTTACAAGCTCAATGGTTTTTCTGTATTCAGGCTGTCTTACTCTGGCAATAGTCTGACAATTACCCTTTTTCTTTGCAAGAAGACAAGTCATAAGATTAATCTCATCCGAGCCGGTTACCGCAATAACAATATCTGCATCCTGTACCCCTGCTTCGGCAAGAGTTTCCACATCTATGCCGTTTCCCACAACTCCCATTGCATCATAATCATTTACAATATCGGAAACTACATCGGGTTTGATGTCCACAAGGGTTATATCAATATCGGGTTCTGCGCTTAATTTTTCCAATAGCTTCTCCCCGACTTTTCCCGAGCCTACAATTATAACTTTCATTTATATACTCCTTTTACTGCACATCGGAATTTAAGTTCATTTCGTAAAACTGTTCTTTGGTAATTAAAATCTGTCGTGGCTTACTGCCCTCGGAGGGGCCTACAATGCCTCTTTCCTCCATCTGGTCAACAATTCTTGCTGCTCTTGAATAACCAAGCTTTAATCTTCTCTGAAGAAGGGAAACCGAAGCCTGATTTGCATCTAAGATTACCTCTATTGCCTGGGGAAGAAGTTCATCTGCATCAAGAGCTTCCTCCTCACGGGTTTTGGTATCTCCCTCAAAGGTTTCTGACTTTTCAAGATGCTCTATAATATCTTCATCATAAGTAACCTCAGAATTGGCCTTGACAACATTGACAACTCTTTCGGTTTCCTTTTCGTGAATAAAGGAACCTTGTACACGAAGAGGTTTTGATTCCCCGGCAGGATAATAAAGCATATCACCTTTTCCCAAAAGCTTTTCCGCACCTGCCATATCAAGAATAGTTCTTGAGTCAATCTGAGAAGAAACCGCAAAGGCAATTCTCGAGGGAACATTTGCCTTGATTAAACCTGTAATAACATTAACAGATGGTCTTTGAGTAGCAATAACAAGATGCATTCCCGCCGCTCTTGCAAGTTGGGCAATACGGCAGATTGATGCTTCAACCTCTTTTGAAGCAACCATCATAAGGTCTGCAAGCTCGTCTATTATGATAACAATCTTCGGAAGCTTTCCTTCCTCATCATCGTGTTCTTCGCAGTATTCGTTATACCCCTCAATATTCTTAACACCATACTGAGAAAACAGCTTATATCTGTTTTCCATTTCCATTACCGCCCAGTTAAGTGCGCTTGATGCTTTCTTAGGGTCGGTAACAACGGGAATTAAAAGATGGGGTATTCCGTTATAGGTCGCAAGCTCAACCACCTTGGGGTCAATCATTATAAGCTTAACCTCATTGGGTGTTGCCTTGTAAAGTATTGATGTTATAAGGGTATTTATACATACACTCTTACCCGAACCTGTAGCACCTGCAATAAGAACGTGAGGCATTTTAGCAAGGTCGCCAATTACAGGCTTCCCCGTAATATCCATACCGACTGTAAAGGCAAGCTTGGATTTATGGTCGGTAAATGCTCCCGAGCTTATAAGCTCTTTAACAAATACAGGAGTTGTTTTATCATTGGGGATTTCAATACCTACAACGGTTTTACCGGGAATAGGCGCAATTCTTATACTGGATGCGGCAAGATGCATTTTTATATCATCCTGCAAAGACTGAATTTTTGCAATTCTTACTCCCGATTTAGGCTGTACCTCAAAGCGTGTAATGGCAGGGCCTATTTCAACATTAACAACATCCGCATCAACACCGAACTCGTTAAGTACATTTTCAAGCTTTGAAACCTTTTCGGCAAGTGCTTCTCTGGTAGTACCCACACCCTTTGCCTTATTATCCTCAAGAAGCTCAACAGATGGGAATTTATACTCAATTCTTCTGTTTATAGGTCTGTCGGTAAATTCAACCTGCCCATCATTTTCAGCCTTACCCTCAAGCATTCCCTCAAGCTCTTCTTTTTCTCTTAAAAGAGCTTCTTCCGCTTCGGTTCTTCTCACATCGTCATCGCCTTGCTCAAGAGGCTCTTTATCTTCTTCGTATTCAGGCTCGTCAAAATCAGGAACAATGTCAACTATATTATCTGTAGCGGGGATTTTATCCTCTTTTTCAGGTTCCTCGTCTTTTCCCCATATAGAGCTTATATCAAAAGTCTTCTTAGGAGGAGCTTCCTCCTCGTCAGGCTTGATTTCCTCTTCCTTATCAGGCTTTTTGGTTTTTTCTTTCTTAGGCTCTTTTTCCTTTTTGGGAGCTTTTTCCTTCTTATCTTTTCCCTCATTTATATCCTTTAACGCTTCGGATATGAAAGTGTAACCCAATGCAAGAGGCTCGTAGAAGAACAGTATAAACAAAAACACAACAAGAGCCCAGAATAAAATGGCAGCGCCTAAATAGGAAATTACGCTCTTTATAGCCTCGGCTACAAATCCTGCAATTATACCTCCTGCAGAATTATCAATACCGTATCTGTATAAATCTTCAATCTGCAGAGCAATCGAAGTGTCCTTGAATGCGTGAAGCTGGGAAAGAACAGAGATGCAAAGAAGCATTCCTCCCAGTATATAGAGCTTTCCATATCCTCCGCCCTGCTTTTTCTTTATAAAATAATAGAAAAAGCCAAAAATCATTGCAAATGGGAAAACATAGGAGGCACTTCCAAATACCCCTCTGAAAAAGTCTCTTATACCAATTCCCGACTCACCAAGTATTCCCGAATAGAAGCTTAAAAACAGAAGCACGGTAGTAAAAATATAAAGTAAAATCAGGCTTATGGTTGTTATAACCTTTCTTTTTTTCTCCAGTCTTTTCTGCTCTGCCTTTGAAATTTTTGGTCTTTTATTTGTTTTTTTAGTAGTCTTTTTCTTTTTTGTAGCCATAATATTTATCCTCTCATCATAATAAGCAATGTTAAAATGCCGATTGCAATATTATAAAATGCAAACCAGCCTGTTTTCTTATTTTCAACCGCTTTATAAACGGAATAAACCGCAACCCCTCCGATACCAAGGGCACCGAGAGTAAAGCCTATGTAATAAACAATATCAAAATTAAATACAAATCCTGTAATAAAACTTAAAATCAAATCATAAATAAGTGAGAATACCGCCCAAATAAATGTAATAATATAAGCATATTTTATTGCAAACTCTCTCCTGAATCCGCTTATAAGCCCTCCGTAGTACATTCCGCCAAAGCCCGAAACACCGGGAATAAGGGAAAAAACCTTGAAAAAGGCAACTATCATACCATTTAAAATACTCTCATTGGACTCTTTCATATTTTTTTCCTTTGCTTTCATACCGTGAAGAACAAATACTGAGGATAAGAAAAATCCAATAGCCGTAATTATTATATACCCGTCTATACCTTTGAATAAAAGTCTTAAGGGTATCATCAGAAGAAGAACAAGTCCTCCCGAAAAAACCATATATAAAAGGTTGTATTCTTTACTTTTCTCTTTACTGTTCTTTAATAAAGAACCTGTACTTTTACAAAGACTTATCAAGTCCTTTTTTAAAAAACAGGAAATGGACAGAATAACAGAAAGCTTAACTATGAGAGGAAGAATACTGTCGTATCCTCCCGTCTCTAAATTAAAGCTCAGATAGGAAAATAAGCTGTTATGCCCTGAATAAGAAAGAGGGGTAAGGGCAGAAAATGCCAGTAATATCCCTTTTAAAAATCCGTATATAATGTTCATAACAGCTACCATCCTTACTTAATAATTTTCTTTGGACATTTTTCCACACAAATACCGCAGTCTATGCACTTTTCATAGTCAACAACCGAAAGATTATCCACCATTGTAATAGCCTCTTCGGGACAGTTCTTTTCGCATAGCTTACAGCCCACGCAGGATACCGCACAAAGATTTTTTGCAACAGCACCCCTATCGTGATTGGAGCATAAAACTCCATGCTTTTTATTTTTTGGAACAAGCTTTATAAGATTTTGCACACATTTTTTCACACAGGCTCCGCAACCAACGCATTTTGACTCGTCAACTGTCGCAACTCCGTTAACAATGTGAATTGCATCAAACTTACAAACAGATACACAGGAACCAAGACCGATACAGCCGTACTGACATTCCTTTGGCCCTCCTGCCATTCTTTTAGCGGCAAAACAATCCTTAGTGCCTTTATACTCAAGCTTTATACTTGCTTTATCAAAAGCACCCGAGCAGAATACTCTGGCGACTTTAACTTCGCCCTCTTTAACTTCCACTCCCATAATTTCACCGATTTTTTTAGCGGTGTCGTTTCCACCGGCAGAACAAAGGTTACCCGCCGCACCGTCATTCACAACTGCACTTGCATACCCCGAGCATCCCGCATAGCCGCAGCCGCCACAGTTTGCCCCAGGAAGAACACCCTCAATTTTTTCTATTCTCTCATCCTTTTTAACCGCAAATATTTTTGCGGCAATTCCAAGCATAATGCCGAAAATCAAACCCATACCGGAAAGGATTAAAACCGGAATTAAAATCTCTTTCATTTTAAACCCCTCCCGATTATATATTAAGACCCGAGAAGCCTAAGAATGCCATTGCTATAAGCCCCGCAGATACTAAGGCTATGGGAGTTCCCTTCATAAATGAGGGAATATCCGCATTATCAAGTCTTTCTCTTACCCCTGCAAAAAGATATATTGCAACGGTAAAGCCGAGAGCAACTGATGCTCCGTAAATAATTGACATTATAAGGTCGTAGCCATTTTGTATATTAAGTATTGCCGCACCTAAAACCGCACAGTTGGTAGTAATTAAAGGAAGATAAATACCAAGTGCGTCATAAAGAGGCGGACTTAATTTTCTTATAGCCATTTCAACTAACTGAACAAGTGCCGCAATAATAAGAATAAAGGCAATAGTCTGTAAGTATTCAATATTAAGCGGTCTTAAAATATAAGTATTTGCAATATATGTAAGTGCAGAAGAAATTGCCATAACAAAGGTAACTGCCATACCCATACCAAGAGCAGTATCGGTTTTTTTGGATACGCCAAGAAACGGACATATACCTAAAAACTTTGAAAAGATAACATTCTCAATAAAGATTGCACCTATAATAACAGAAAAGATATTTACCTCCATTACTTAGCACCTCCTTTATTCATAAGGGCGTTTGCAACGGCTAAAGCTATACCGAATACGATAAAGCCTCCCGGTGCTAAAACAAACATTGTAGCCGGTTGAAAGGCTTCGCCGAACACCTTGAAATTAAGGATACTTCCATTACCTAAAAGCTCTCTTACAATACTTATTACCGTAAGAGCAAGGGTAAAGCCAATTCCCATTGAAAGCCCATCTAAAAAGGATGCTCCCACTGAATTTTTGGATGCAAATGCCTCTGCTCTTCCCAGAATAATACAGTTAACAACTATTAAAGGAATGAAAAGTCCTAAAGAATTATAAACCTCAACCGCATAAGCCTTTAAAATCATTTCAACCATAGTAACAAATGAGGCGATAATTACTATATATGCCGCAATTCTGATTTTATCGGGAATTGCTTTTTTAAGAAGTGATATAACCACATTGGAACAGATTAAAACTGCTGTTGCGGAAAGCCCCATACCAATCCCATTGGAAACCGATGTACTGGTAGCAATTGTGGGACAAGTACCGAGAACAAGCACAAATACGGGGTTTTCCTTAATAATTTTAAGTAAAAATTTCTTCATTATTTAGTCCCCCCCTCTTTTTTTACAAGCTGGATTGCTTCCTTAACGCCTGAGGTTACGGCGGTACTTGTTATAGTAGCTCCGGAAATAGCATTTATATCCTTTTTAAGCTCCATATTCTCGCCTTTACCCTTAAACTGACTTAAAAAAGTCTCATCCTGTGCCTTTGCACCAAGACCGGGAGTTTCGGAAAGGGATAAAATCTCTACTCCTGAAATGGTAAGGTCAGCATTTACGCCCACCATCATAGAAATTTCACCGCCATACCCCGAGGGGCTTACCTTAACCGTATAACCCAGAAGATTTCCGTTTTCATCAATAGCCTTTGACATATTTTCCGATATATCACGGAAGCTTTCGGCAGAAGACATTACCTTAAGCATTGCCTCATTTTTTGCTTTAATCTCATTTTCTGTAATTACGGGAGCGGTAAGGTCATTTACATAGGCTAAAAGCCCTGTGGAAACTGCACAAATAAGAAGCAGAATTATTCCTAATCTCAAACTTTCTTTAACCATTTTTTGCTACCCTCCCATACTTTTTAGGGGATATATACTTATCAATCAAAGGAGTTATAACATTTACAAGCATAATAGCATAGGAAACTCCTTCGGGATAGCCACCCTTTACTCTTATTAAAATTGTTAAAAAACCTGCAATAATACCTGCTATAACCTGACCGAGCTTAGTGGCAGGTGTGGTTACATAATCGGTAATCATAAAGAATGCGCCGAAAAATATACCGCCTGAGAATATGGTAAACCATACATTCCCCGTAAACCATCCTTCATATCCGAAAATATATCCGAACAAAGCAGATGAAAGTATGTAGGATAATGGTGCATGTAAGGTTATAACTCTTCTTGCAAGAAGATAAACCGCACCGATTAATATAGCAATAACACTGGTTTCACCGATACACCCGGGAACCTTACCGATAAACAAATCGAAATAGGGTGCCATAACCCCAGAGGTTTTTATAATATATAAAGGTGTAGCGCTTGTTACAGCATCGGTAAGCTCTATACTGTCAAAAAGAGGCATAGACACACCTAATTTTACAAAAACAGTGGTAAGCATTGGCCATGATGCCACCGCAAAAGCTCTTCCTGCCAAAGCGGGATTTATAAAATTCTGGCCAAGTCCTCCGAATAACTGTTTTGCAATTATAATTGCAAAGGCACTTGCTGATACAAATACCCACCAGGGAGAGCTTGGAGGCAGGATAAGTGCCACCATAGCACCTGTTACACAGGCACTTAAATCATATAATGTATTTTCTTTTTTATTAAAGTAATTCCACAGTCCCTCACAAACACAGGCGGAAAGAACCGCAACTAAAACCATAGTAAGTGCACGGAAGCCAAAAACCCATATTCCTGCTAAAACTGTGGGAACAAGAGCTATGAGAACATCTCTCATTATAGACTGCGTGGTCTGCTTACCCGTAATATGAGGTGAAGATGAAACAATAAGTCTTTCCATACTATTTCCCCTCCTTCTTACTCTGAAGCTGAAGCTTTGCCTTACCCATTCTTATATACTCAACAGGATTTTTAAAGCTTGGACAGGCAAATGAACAGGAGCCACATTCAATACAGTCCAGGATATTATATTTTTTCATATTTTCAAAGTCTTCCTTTTTGGCATACATTGAAATATACAGAGGCATAAGTCCCATAGGACAGGCGGAAACACATTTACCGCATCTTATGCAGGGAAGCTCTTTTTTATCATTTATTAAATTGGGAGTCAGTGCCAGAAGCCCCGAAGTACCCTTAATTACAGGTGTATCAAGACTATATTGACATATTCCCATCATCGGTCCGCCGCTTATAAGCTTTTTAACATTACTCTTAAGTCCCCCTGCCTCCTTAATAATTTCGCTGAAGGGAGTACCTATTGCCACTCGTAAATTACAGGGACTGTTAACGCCGTCCCCTGTTACGGTAACAACTCTGTCAACTACCGGTCTTCCTGTTTTCAGGGTATTTGCAATAGAAACCGCAGTATCAACATTAATTACAATCGCACCCACATCAACGGGAAGCTTACCCGAGGGAACTTCTTTGTTTGTTATAGCCTTTATAAGATGCTTTTCCGAGCCTTGAGGATATTTAGCTTTAAGAACGCAGACCTTAACCGATGTATCATCGCCTAAGATTTCTTTTATTCTTTTAATACCCTCCGGCTTGTTATCCTCAATTCCGATATATCCTTGTTTTAAGTCAAAAAGCTTCATAACTGCTTTAAGACCGTAAATTATTTCTTCGGGATATTCAAGCATTGCACGGTAGTCATTTGTAAGATAAGGCTCACACTCTGCACCGTTTACAATTATGTATTTTACCTCTTTATCGGGAGGAGGTGTTATTTTTACATGGGTAGGAAAAGCGGCACCGCCCATACCTACAATCCCTGCATTTTTAACAGCCTCTCTTATTTGCTCATTTGATAAAGAATTGTAATCGCCGATTGGCTTGATTTCAGGGTCCCATTCATCCTGAAAATCATTTTCAATAATTATTGCGGGAGTTTTTACTCCGCCCGGATGATAATAGGCTTCAATTGATACTACCTTACCCGAAACCGGCGAATGTACCGGTGCAGATACAAAAGCATCGCTTTTACCTATCAACTGCCCTTTTTTAACAACATCACCCGCTGAAACCACCGCTTCGCAGGGTGCCCCTATATGCTGTCTTAAGGGTACAAATAGTTTTTCAGGTGCTTTAAGAACCTTAATGGGAAGGTCCTTTGTAAGCCCCTTAGTTGAAGGCGGATGCACTCCGCCTTTGAAGGTTAACTTCATACTTACTCCTTTCCCTGTGCCTTATTCAGTATCAGTTATACTTTCAGAAGACACATTAGCCTCTTCGGTTTTTTCATCCGAAGAGTTATTGCTTTCCCCAATATTTTCTCCGGTATCGGAAGGTATTTCGGGTTGTTCCCCGCCCTCAATATCAGAGTTTTGTTCGCCCTGTGACGGTGTTTCAGGATTTACTGTTTCCTGCGAAGCTTCCTGATTACCGCTTTGAGGCGGATTAACCCCTTCCGCATTTTCACCGTTTGGTATTTCGGAAGGTGTTTCCTCCAACGGAATATCTGTTTTTGGCTCTTCTGCTGCCACCGCAGGACCGACTTCGATAATCTTTGTAAGAGGATTATATACATTAGTGCCTAAGAAATCCTGACGGATTATATTACCATTCTCATCCTTAACCACTTTTGTTGCAGTAATTTTATAACCATTTGAGCCGTTCTGCTTTACCCTTTCCTGCCCCGGAGCAAGACTTGAAACCTCAACTCTCTTTTCGGTGAAAGGATATGTTGCCAAAGTATTTGTATATAGCTCAACTGTATTATTATTTTCCTTGATACCAAGTAAAGTAACGGTAAGCACCCCTCCGCCTACCGAGGTTACGATTTTTATGGGTGAACTTAAATTATTCTGGAATTTAAAATCTATAAAACCGTAAGCAACTGTTGCATCAAGACCATTTTTTACATAGGTTACGGTATAGGTATGATTTCTTCTTTCAACCACCTTTAAATCTGCGTATAAAACCGCATTGTAAAGAGTTGAGGAAACCTGACATATACCGCCCCCAAGCTCTTCAACAAGTCCGTCCTTGGTATAAACGGTTGCAATTGAAAATCCTGCCGCCGCAGTTCTTGGTCCTACTGTACTGTTATATGAGAATACATCACCGGGATTTAAAATTATGCCGTTAATTCTCTGTGCCGCAGTAGTAACATTTTTTGTTCTGCCTATAATTCCGCTGTTATAATGAGTGGTACGGCTTCCCAGAACATCTTTAAAAAGTCCGCCGCTTAAATGCTCCACTCTTACCTCGGGATATTTCTTGGTAACGGGTACGGTAAAGGAGGTTTTTCCCTCATTTAACGCTTTTTCAATATCCGCCATTTCTACAAGAACGCCGATAGTATGAGGAGTTACAATGGTTTTACCGTCAACCGTTTCCTGTGATGCATTCTGAGGTTTAACATATATAAGCTCGTAAATATCCCCTGCAGTAACCTTTTCAGGTCTTACGGTATTTAAAGTAATATTTCTTTCGTCCTTATCAATAACTGACATTGTGTCATTATAAAGCTTTTCATAATCAACAATTTTAAGGTCATCGCTTATTCTTACCGAAGCGGAATTTTCATAAACCTTAATATCATAATTATAAAGGTCTATTCCGTTTGCCATCATAAGAGTATCTATGGTATCATTAAAGACCTTTTTGTCTTCCTTATAGATTTTTTCTGCAGGAATATAGGAAAATCTTGATTTAATCAAATCTGAAATTCCTTTTTCTCTGCCGATTTCAAAAGCATCCTCAACTATTTTTTCATAGTCATAGGAAATTCCTGCCCCGTCAGGTGCAAATTCAAAGCTTTTTTCACCGTAGGTAACCTTTATGGGCTTTGCGGTATTAAAATCCCGTCCCATTAAAAGGGCGGTTGCATCCTCTTTGGTAAGAGAGCCTATATACACACCCTCGTATGTGACATTGGAAAGAATTTTATCGCTTTTTTGAAACTGTATTGCCCCGTAAACACAAAGTCCGATTACAAGAGCAAGTATAACACCTAATGAAATTGATGAAATTAAAATAATTTTCTTTTTGGTTGTCATAACAAATCCCCACTAATTATTTATATAAAATTTTATAAGCTCTGTACGAAATCTTGCCCAGTCTCTCCATCCGCCCTCAATTGACGAAAGCACCGCTGACAAATGGATAAGACCCTCAAAATCCACCTCTTTAAAATCGGCAATCTCATCCTCCGAGGCATCATCTATAATATTCCCCGATATTTCCTTTATAACAAAAAGATATGAATAAAATTTAATAATCTCTTCATTATAATAAATATTGTATTCAATAAGTCCGTGAAAATTATCAATTTCAAACTTAACACCAAGCTCTTCCGCCACCTCACGATAAAGGGCGTCAACAGCCTTTTCGTTAAAATTTATCCCTCCGGTAGGAATTCTGTATGCCGATTTCGGATACCTTCGGCTTCTTATTACAACAAAACTTCCGTCTTTACGGATAAGTAAAAATCCTACCTCACCTCTGCGGTTGGTTTCTAAAGTTTTCTGAAAATCCCTGAAATATTTTTCACTTCTGAATTTTAAGGTAACCTTTTTAACGGGTGCATCCGTATTATACCTTAAGCAAAGCTCTCTATATTCATTTTCAACATATTTTTCAAGCAACGGACACACCTCCTTAAAAATTACAAATTACCAATTATCAATGACAAATGATGGAAGAGGTGGATATGCCATTCGGCATCCACCTTTTTTTCTCGTTCCGTAGGAACATATCGAGTGCGAAGCACATATCGAGCAATCGAAGATTGCATATCGAGTTTGCAAAGCAAACATATCGAAAATCCAAAGGATTTATAAAAACCGGCACGCCGATAAACTAAAAAATTTTTTCCTTTATCCTTCTTATCTCCGATTTTAATTTTTCAATATCTATTGTCTTGTATTCGCCCTTATCATAAAGGATTTTACCTCCAACAACTGTTGTAACAACCTCACAGCCTGTTGAAGCATAAACTATATTATTAACTGGATTATGCATTGGCTCATGATAAATTTCGTCACTCTTAAGCACTGCAAAATCTGCATCATAGCCTTCCTTTAATATCCCTTTTTTACTTCTTCCCATAGCCAATGCACCGTTTAAGGTTGCCATTTTTAAAATTTCTATGGGGGATACTAATGAGGGGTCGGAATTTTTATTACACATTAAAAGCGCTGCAAAATTAAGCTCGGATAACATATTTAAGTTATTATTACTTGAAGCGCCGTCTGTACCGAGGGCAATATTAATTCCTGCTTTTTTATACTTATGAATATCGGCAATTCCGCTTCCCAATTTTAAATTACTTTTTGGACAATGGGCAATATAATGCCCCCTCAGAAGCTCAATATCCTTATCATTTAACCATACCGTGTGGGCAAATGTACCCGTTTTTTCTAAAAGTCCTGTTTCCTTGTAAATTTCAACAGGGGTTTTTCCGTATTTTTTGATACAGTCGGAAACCTCAGTCTCATTTTCACTTAAATGCGAGGTTATGGGAATATTATAATTTGCGGATAAAGAGCCGATATATTTTAAATAATTGTATTCGCAGGTATAGACTGCATGAGGAGATAATTCAACTCTTATCAAATCATCCAAACAACCGTTATATTCTTTATATAAGCTTAATGCTTCTTTTATACGGAAGTCCTCCGAGTAGTCGGCATTATTATCAAATGAGGTTAAACCTCTTGATATATTAGCATTAAAACCTGCATCAATATATGCCTTAGCGGCAGAGTCCATAAAAAAGTAACTGTCTGAGGTAATGGTACAGCCAAATCTTAAAAGCTCGGCAATACCAAGCATAGTCCCTGTATAAATTTCATCGGGGCCTAATTTATCCTCAATGGGAAAAATCTTTTCAAACAACCACTCCTGAAGCTTATACCCTTCCGAATAGCTTCGAAGAAGCGACATTGCGGTATGCCCGTGAGCATTTGAAAGCCCCGGGATTACAACCATTCCCTTGCTGTCATAAATATAATCATAGCAAGACTCATCGGGTGGGGTTGTTCCTAAATATTTAATTTTTTTCCCCTCTGTGCCAAGATATCCGTTCTCAATAACCCTCTCATCATCCATTGTGATGATGGTAGCATTTTTTATAAGTATATTCATCTAATTACTCCAGATAACTGTCAATATAACGAGCCTGTTCCTCGGTTAAAGTGTCAATGGATACGCCTAAGGATTTAAGCTTGATTCCCGCAACAAATTTATCTAATTCTTCGGGAACATTATAAACCCTGTTTTCCATATTCTGATAATTTTCGTTTATATATTTAAGGCTTAGTGCCTGTATGGAAAAGCTCATATCCATAATTTCTGCAGGGTGTCCATCACCTGCTGCAAGGTTAACAAGACGACCTTCCGCAAGAAGATTTCTTACCTTACCGTCTTTACCGAAATAACCCTCAATGTTGTTTCTTACTACCTTCTTTTCGCTGGAAATTTCCATTAAATCATTTTTATTTATTTCAACATCAAAGTGACCTGCGTTTGCTAAAATTACCCCATCCTTCATATTAAGAAGGTGATTTTTAGTAATAACATCCTTACAGCCTGTTACGGTAACGAAAATATCGCCCACCTTTGAAGCCTCATCCATAGACATTACGGAAAAACCGTCCATAACCGCTTCAATGGCTTTTATGGGGTCAACCTCGCAGACAATAACCTTTGCACCAAGGCCCTTTGCTCTCATTGCAGTACCCTTACCGCACCAGCCGTAACCGGCAACAACCACATATTTACTGCTGACAATAAGGTTGGTGGTACGGTTTATTCCGTCCCATACCGACTGACCTGTGCCGTAACGGTTATCGAATAAATATTTACAGTATGCATCATTGGCGGAAATAACAGGGAATTTAAGCTCTCCTGCTCTTTCCCTTGCCTTAAGTCTTAAAATTCCTGTAGTGGTTTCCTCAGTTCCCCCCTGAAGCTTTTCTATGAGCTCAGGATATTCTGAGTGGATAAGATTGGTTAAATCTCCGCCGTCATCCATAATTATATCGGGTCTGTTTGAAAGAGCATTTCTTAAATCATTAAAATATTCCTCTTCGGTTTCCCCATGCTTACCGTAAACGGTAATTCCGTAAACTTCTCTTAAAGCTAAGGCAACATCATCCTGGGTGGAAAGAGGGTTACAGCCGGTAGCCGTAACCTGCGCTCCCCCCGCCTTTAAAACAGTTGCAAAATAAGCTGTTTTAGCCTCTAAATGAATACAAATAGTAATCTTTTTACCCAAAAAAGGCTTTGTTCTTTCAAATTCTTCCTTGATTGTATTTAAAATAGGCATATTTCTTGATACCCATTCTATTTTGTTTCTTCCGCTTTCAAGCATACTTAATTACTCCTTATTTAAAGTATGAAACACCCGCTTCAAATATCTTCATATCAAAGTCGCCGTGAATGTTCTTATAAAGATTGTCGCCAATTCTTTCCGAGTGACCCATCTTACCTAAAATTCTTCCGTCAAGGCTTGTGATACCCTCAACCGCAAAGTTTGAGCCGTTTGGATTTGCATATTTTTCATAAGTCGGATTACCCTTATCATCTACATAACAGGTAGCAATCTGACCGTTTGCGGTAAGTTTTGCCATCAGCTCGTCACTTACTATAAATCTTCCCTCGCCGTGTGAAAGAGGAACCTTATAGATTTCCCCGGCATTTACATTTGCAAACCAGGGTGATTTATTTGACATTACTTTAATATCAGCCATAGTGGAAACGTGTCTGCCGATTGTATTATAGGTAAGTGTAGGACAGGTATCGTCAGTATCAATAACCTGACCGAAAGGCACAAGACCAAGCTTGATTAAAGCCTGGAAGCCGTTACAGATACCAAGCATAAGTCCGTCACGGTTATTAAGCATATCGTGAAGAGCCTCTTTAACAAGCTCGTTACGAAGTGCGGTTGCAATGAATTTACCTGAACCGTCAGGCTCGTCACCGCCGGAAAATCCTCCCGGAATCATAACTATCTGTGCATTTTTAATTGCTTTCGCCAAAGCGTTCGCTGAATCAAGCACATCAGTTTTCTTAAGATTTTTAAATACTATAACCTCTGCCTCTGCCCCTGCAAGTTCAAAACGTTTAGCAGTATCGTATTCACAGTTTGTACCCGGGAATACAGGGATAACAACCTTTGGTCTTGCAATCTTAATAGCAGGTGATGATGTATTTCTTTCAGTATGAAGAGGTATTTTGATTTCGTTTTCTTGGGTAGCCTTGGCAGTTTTATAAACGCTCTCTAATGGACTTACAAATGCATCAATAAGTGTACCAAGTGCTATTTCTTCACTTCCTGCAATAACCTTTGTATCTTCCATTGTGAAACCTATAACCTTGCCCTCAATTTCAAGGTCTTTATCAACTTCAACAATGTAGGAGCCGTAACCTGCATTGTAAAGATTGTCTAAGGATTCAAACTTAAAGCCGATTTTGTTACCGAAGCTCATTTTTAAAACTGCTTCCGCAACACCGCCCATAGGAACTGCATAAGCGGAATATGCTTTCTTATCACGGATAAGCTCATAAACCTTTTTACTGATTTCGGTAAAGTTATTAAAATCAGGTAAAAATCCGTTTTTCTTGTTTTCTATTAAAACTGCTTTTGTATTGGTTTTCTTAAATTCAGGTGAAATAATATCATCTGTTGAAGTTGGAGCAATAGCAAAGGAAACCAAAGTAGGAACAACATCCATATCGTTAAAGGAACCGCTCATTGAATCCTTACCGCCGATTGCCGCAAGTTTTAATTCTTTCTGGGCAAGGAAAGCACCAAGTAACGCCTGCATTGGTTCGCCCCATCTTTCCTTATCCGAACCTAACTTTTTAAAGTATTCCTGTAATGTTAAGTAAATCTTTTCTATATCACAGCCGGTTGCAACTACTCTTGCGATTGAATGGATAATTGCATAAACACCGCTGTAGAAAGGACTCTTAGCCGCCATTTTATTGTCATAACCATAGGACATAACTGTTGCGGTTTTGGTTTCTCCCTTTATAAGAGGAATTTTAGCAGCCATTGATTCGGTTGGTGTAAGCTCATACTTACCGCCGAAAGGCATTAGCACGGTATTTGCACCGATGGTGGAGTCAAACATTTCCCCAAGACCCTTTTGCATACATACATTAAGGTCGGATAAAAGCTCTTTGAACTGTTCTTCATAAGATTTTGAAGTGTCAGGCTTAATGCTTTCAAATATATCAACGGATTTATTTTCCTTAATTAAAATATCGGTTTCTCTTCTTCCCCCGTTGGAGTTTAAGAATTCTCTTGAAATATCAACAATCTTATCCCCCTGCCAGAAAAGCTTTAATCTCTTTTCCTCAGTAACGGTAGCAACAACTGTTGCCTCGATATTTTCTTTTCCCGCTTCCTCAATCATCTTTTCCTTGTCTGCATCCCTTACAACTACCGCCATTCTTTCCTGGGATTCGGAAATTGCAAGTTCTGTTCCGTCAAGTCCTGCATATTTTTTTGGAACCATATCAAGATTTATTAAAAGTCCGTCTGCAAGCTCGCCGATAGCAACCGAAACACCGCCTGCACCAAAGTCGTTACATCTTCTTATAAGTCTTGTAACCTCCGGATTTCTGAATAATCTTTGAATTTTTCTTTCTTCGGGAGGATTACCCTTCTGAACTTCTGCACCGCAGTTTTCCAATGATTTATCGGTATGAGCCTTTGAAGAGCCTGTTGCACCGCCGCAACCGTCACGGCCTGTTTTACCGCCAAGTAAAATTACAACATCACCCGGCTCGGGAACCTCTCTTATAACATTGGTTTTGGGAGCTGCACCAACAACTGCACCTATTTCAAGTCTTTTTGCCTTGTAGGATTCATCATAGATTTCTCTTACCAGACCTGTTGCAAGACCAATCTGGTTACCGTAGGAACTATATCCTGCAGCGGCAGTTTTGGAAATTTTTCTCTGCGGAAGCTTACCCGGAAGTGTTTCGGACAACGGTACACGAGGGTCGCCGCTTCCTGTTACTCTCATAGCCTGATATACATAGGAACGACCTGACAGCGGGTCACGGATAGCACCGCCCAGGCAGGTAGCTGCACCGCCGAAAGGTTCAATTTCAGTTGGATGGTTATGAGTTTCGTTTTTAAACATTACAAGCCATTTTTCCATCTTACCGTCAACATCAACATCAACCTCGATAGAACAAGCATTTATTTCTTCCGATTCGTCAAGATTTTTAAGAACACCGTCTTTCTTAAGCTCTTTGGTTGCAATAGTTGCAATATCCATAAAGCACATATCCTTAGGAGTTCTTCCCTGATATACTTTATCTCTTGTCTTTAAGTATTCTTCAAATGCACCTTTAACAACCTTATCCTCAATTTCAACATCCTTAAGCTCGGTAGCAAAAGTGGTATGACGGCAGTGGTCGGACCAGTAAGTATCAATCATTTTAAGCTCAGTAACTGTTGGATTTCTCTTTTCTTCATTCTTAAAATAATTCTGGCAGAATTTAATATCCGATAAGTCAAAAGCAAAACCGTTTTCATCAAGGAATGCTTTAAGACTTAATTCATCAAGGGTGGTAAAGCCCTCAACTGTCTTAACCTTTTCAGGTTCGGGCATAAGTGTGTCAAGAGTTTCGGGAACGGAAAGCTCCGCTTCTCTCGATTCAATAGGATTTATAATATATTTTTTGATGGCTTCGATTTCAGCATCCGAAACCTCGGGATTTACCGCATATACCTTAGCCGCTTTAACCAAAGGCTTTTCCCCTGCGGTTAAAATCTGAATACACTGTGCGGCAGAATCGGCTCTCTGGTCAAACTGACCGGGTAAAAGCTCTGTAGCAAATACCTTGTAGCCCTTTAAATCAACACAGTCATAAACATTATCTACCTGAGGCTCTGAAAGAATTGTTTTCTTTGCCTTTTCAAGGGTTTCATTATCGAGAGAGGAAATATCGTATCTTACGAATATTCTTAACTCCTTTAATGATGTAATTGAAAGATTTTCCTTTAAATCCCCCATAAGTGAACTTGCTTCAACATCGAAGCCTTTTTTCTTTTCCGAATAAACTCTTGAAATACTCATCTGTAATTCCCCTTTATAATTGCTCTAATTTATTTTCTATTTCTTCTTTTGAAACCGTTGTAAGCTGATGAAAGGATTTTGTAAGTGCTGTGCTTAACATTTCCTTTGCCCTTTCATTTTCCTGTTTTTTAAGTAACACAAGGGCAAAATTATAATATGCTTCAGGAAACTTCGGTTCCATTTTAATTAAATCCTCATATATTTCGTACGCACGGTCATTATCCCCCGCAAGATAACAGGACTGACCCAGATTATCAAGAATAACCGGATGGTCGCCGTTATACTCATAAGCCTCTTCATTGAACTTAACCGCATTTTCGGGAGTTTCAAGTATATTGAAAAGATACCCCAGAGTACAGTACATATTTGTATTTTTATAATTCTCATAAACCGAAAGCATGGTTTCTTTTGCTTCGTTAAGCTCACCCTCTTTATATAGGATGATGGCATATATGGATTTTGCTTCATATCTTACATTCGCGGGAATTCTTTCCCCTAAAATCCACATTATCATTTTTTTGGCTTTTTTAAGGCTTCCGAATTTTAGCTCTAAAAAGGCATAACGGATTTTGGTCATATTATCGGTTTTCGGGGCGTAAGCACCTTTTTCAAATGCCGCCAGACCCTCTTCAATTTTACCCTCGTTTATAAGTCCGCTTCCCTTATAGATATAGTAATATTTCCATCTGGGAACCCAGTTGAATAACAGATAAAAAAACAAAAACACAAGTATGAAAATAAGTATTTTCACTCTGCTTTATCCTCCTTTTTTAAAAGCTTCAAAAACTCTAAGCCCAATTTTACATTATATCATTATGATTATACTACAAACCGAGCGTAATTTCAATATATTTTAGTATAAAATTAATTACAAATTTATTAAAATAATATTTGAAATATTGTATGTTTTATAGTATAATAGACTAAATAAATATGTTCTGAAATTCTGGGAGGAATAAAAAATGATTCACAAATACCGTATGTTTGACCTTAATATTGTTCTTGATATTAACAGCGGAAGCGTTCATATACTTGACGATTTGTCCTATGAGCTTCTTGACTATGATGTTAAGGGAAATGATGAACCCACAGAAGAAATGCTCAGTATAAAAGCGGAAGAAAATGAAATAAGAGAAGCTTTTGCCGAATTGAAGGCGCTTCAGGAAAAAGGCGAACTTTATTCGGAGGATTATTTAACAGTTGAGGATATTAAAAAATTCCGTTTAAATCCGCCTGTAAAAGCCCTGTGCTTACATATCTGCCACGACTGTAACTTAAGATGTAAATACTGTTTTGCGGAAACAGGCTCTTTCCATGGCGAAAGAAGTATGATGTCCGAAGAGGTGGGTCTTAAGGCAATAGATTTTGTTATTAAAAATTCGGGCAAGAGAAAAAATATTGAAATTGACTTTTTCGGCGGTGAGCCTTTAATGAACTTTGATGTGGTAAAGGCTATAGTTGACTATGCCAACGAGCAGGGAAAAATCCATGGTAAAAACTTCCGTTATACTCTTACCACCAACGGAATGTTGCTTGATGATGAAATAATCGATTATCTGAACGAAAATATGAGCAATATCGTTTTAAGCCTTGACGGAACAAAGGAAACAAACGATTTCTTACGCCCCGACATCAACCGTCAGGGAAGCTATGACAAGATAATTGACAACTATAAGAAAATAGCTAAATTAAGAAATCAGGATAACTACTATGTAAGAGGCACCTTTACCGCACATAATATAAACTTCACAAAGGATATTTTACATATTGCGGACTTAGGCTTTGAGCAGACCTCAATGGAGCCTGTTGTTTTATCAAAAAATCACGCTCTTGCAATCAAAGAAGAGCATCTTGACACCATAAAAAAGGAATATGAAATTTTAGCTGCAGAATACTTAAAGAGAATAAAGGAAGGAAAGGGCTTTAACTTCT
Source organism: Clostridia bacterium (assembly GCA_045658425.1). Classification (GTDB taxonomy): domain Bacteria; phylum Bacillota; class Clostridia; order UMGS1840; family HGM11507; genus SIG450. The sequence goes on from JAZOVB010000131.1 coordinate 26,148, forward strand.
TCCACTTTATGATTGACTTAGAGCAGGGTCCCTGCGTAATCAAAAGAGTTTCAGGCTGCGGTGCGGGAAGCGAGTATGTTGCGGTTACCCCAACAGGTGAAATCTACCCTTGCCACCGTTTTGCCGGTGAAAAGGACTACAAAATGGGAGATGTTTTCGAGGGTACTTTAAGAGAAGATTTAAAGAGCCTGTTTATAAATGACAATGTATACTCTAAAAAAGAATGTCAGCAGTGTTTTGCAAAATTCTACTGCAGCGGCGGTTGTCACGCAAATAATATCCTTATTGAAGGGGATATTGACACACCGTATAAAATCGGCTGTGAAATGGAAAGAAAAAGAGTTGAATGTGCTATTGCGGTTAAGGCGAAACTGGCGATAGAAGAATAAATGAATTGCACCTTTGGTGCATGAATTCATGTGTCGTAAGACACAATTCATGACACGAAGTGTCAATTCATCCAAAACCGGAGGTATTCTTATGGTTATCGGCATTATGGGCTATTCCGGCTCAGGGAAATCCACTTTATCCGAAGAATTTAAAAAACTCGGTGCCTGTGTTATAGATGCGGATAAAATTGGAAAAGATATATTAAGTCCCCAAAGTGTGGGATTAAAAAAGGCGGTTACTGTTTTCGGTGAAGAAATTTTACTTCCCGATGGTTCTCTCCACCGAAAAAGGCTTGGGGAAATTGTTTTTAAAAACCGCGAAAAATTAGAGCTTTTAAACAGTATCACCTGGACAGAAATTGATAATAAAATTAAAGAAATGGTATTTTCGGCAAAAGAAAAAATCATAGTTATAGACTGTCCGCTTTTATATAAAGTTTCCTCTTATAAGCTTTGCGATGAGGTGATTTTTATAAATGTTCCCGACAGCATTTTAATTAACAGAATAATAAAAAGAGATGGTATATGCTTTGATACCGCAGTGGCAAGACTTAATTCCCAAAAAGATGAAAATTTTATAAAATATGCAACAATAGTACTTGAAAATACTGATATTGACGGTCTTAAGGCTAAAGCTGAAGAGCTTATGAAAGGATGGTTAAAATGACAAATAAGGAAGAGCTTTTATTAATGAAAAAAGAAATGGGATATGACTCAGTAACCCAGTCTCAAAAAAAGAAAATTTTTGATTTTTCCGAGGGCTATAAAGAGTTTATAGGAAAAGCGAAAACCGAAAGAGTTTTCGTTAAGGATACTATTTCACTTCTGGAAAAAGAGGGCTTTAAAAAATTCACTCCCGATATGAAATTAAAGCAGGGAGACAAGGTATATTTTGAAAACAGAAAAAGAGCCTTGATAGCTGTTAAAATGGGCAAAAAAAGCTTAAGCGAGGGTGTAAGCATGGTGGGGGCACATATTGACTCACCAAGACTTGATTTAAAACCGATTCCTCTATATGAGGCAGAAAATACTCTTTATATAAAAACTCACTACTATGGCGGAATAAAGAAATATCAATGGCCGATAATTCCCCTTTCTATGTTCGGTACGGTTGTGCTTAAAAACGGTAAAACTGTTGACATAGTCATAGGCGAGGATGAAAAAGACCCAATATTTGTTATCACCGATATTCTTCCCCATCTTGGTAACGCTCAGTATAAAAAAACACCGGCTGAAATTATCCATCCTGAACAGTTAAATGCTATCGGTGCTACCATTCCTTATGAGGATAAAGAAGCTTCAAACAGAGTAAAATTAAACTTTTTAAATATTATAAACAAGAAGTATAACATTACCGAGGAAGACTTTATTTCCGCGGAAATAACATTGGTTCCTGCTCTTAAGCCGAGAGATGCGGCGATTGATTCAAGCCTTGTTGCCGCTTACGGTCAGGATGACAGAGTTTGTGCATATACAGGTCTTATGGCACTTCTTGATTCAAAGGAAGAAGCAAAAACCCAGCTTTTACTTCTTGCGGATAAGGAAGAAGTAGGCTCAATGGGTAATACAGGTATGCAGTCAAAATTCTTTGAATTCACCTTAGAGGCTCTTTGCGAAAATCAGGGAGTGAAATTAAGAGAAGCTCTGTGGAATACCGAATGTTTATCTGCCGATGTTTGTGCAGCTTACGACCCCAACTTCCCTGAGGTTTATGAAAAGAATAACTCTGTGTTCTTAAACGGCGGTGTTTCCATTATGAAATACTCAGGTGCAAGAGGTAAATCAGGCACTTCGGATGCAAGTGCAGAGCTAATTGGAAAAATAAGAGGAATATTTGACAAATCAGGGGTAAAATGGCAGATTGGTGAGCTTGGAAAAACCGACGAGGGCGGTGGCGGAACAATCGCACAGTTTGTGGCTAATTTAGGCTGTGAAGTAATCGACTGCGGAGTAGCACTTTTATCTATGCATTCACCTTATGAGGTTGCATCAAAATACGATATTTATATGACATATAAGGCGTATAAAGCGTTCTATGAGAAGGCATAAATGAATGAATTGCACCTTTGGTGCATGAATTGTTACCTTTCGGTAACATGAATTGAGACTCTCGGCTCATGAATTGCACCCTTGGTGCATGAAGGATTAAACCGACATACCATTCGGTGTCGGTTTATGAGTTACATTTCTCTATTTGGTGAATATATATGAAAGAAAATATACTTTTAAAATTATCCAAGGAATTTGCAATAGACATAATTAATTTATGTAATAATGCAACTTGTAATAAAAGAAGCGATAAACTGTTAGATCAGTTATTAAGAAGCGGCACGAGTATTGGTGCTAATATATATGAAGGAAATTATGCATCAAGCAAAGCCGATTTTATAAATAAGTTTCAAATAGCCCTGAAAGAATGCTTTGAAACTTCATATTGGCTTGAAATTTTTACTGAGTCAAATGTTATTAACCAAGAGAACTATGAACTGCTCAGTATTAAGTGTAATAAAATACGCATAATGCTTTCATCCTCAATTAACACAGTAAAGTCTAATGCTAAGTAATGTTATATAACTGACTTTCAGCTTATTAAACAAGAACGGACGCCGTATGGCATGTTCGTTCTTCCATCATGTTGACCTCAGGTCAACAATTCATGATGCAGAGCATCAATTCATATGCCGTCAGGCATAATTCATGACTCGCAGAGTCAATTCATTTTACATAAGGAGGGCTAAAATGAAAAGTGGATTTATAAGCGTAGTAGGAAGAACCAACGCAGGCAAATCAACACTGGTAAATGCTCTTATAGGAGAGAAGATTGCCATAATATCAAATAAACCTCAGACCACCAGATACAGAATAATGGGCATAAGAAATGAAGAGGAGCTTCAGATTGTATTTACCGATACACCGGGAATACATAAGCCAAAAACAAGACTCGGAGATTTTATGATAAATGAAGCAACCGAAGCTCTTAATGATACAGATGCGGCTCTTGTTGTAATTGAACCGGTTGACAATGTGGGAACAAGCGAACAGAAGCTTATCGAAACCTTAAAAAAGCTTGATATTCCTGCAATTCTTGTTATCAATAAAATTGATACAATAAAAAAAGAAAATCTGTTTCCGATAATTGAAAAATACTCTGAAGCATTTGATTTTGATGCAATAATCCCCGTAAGTGCAAAAACGGGAGACGGAGTTTCGGTTTTACTCGATGAAATAAAGAAATATTTAATTGAAGGGCCTATGTTTTTCCCTGAAGATATGGTAACCGATTCCCCCATCAAACAAAGATTATCCGAAATTGTAAGAGAAAAGCTTTTATGGTCTCTTGATAAGGAAATCCCTCACGGTATTGCAATAGAGGTTACTAAAATGGATGAGGGTAAATTTAAAACCGCCCTTGATATTACCATTTACTGCGAAAAGCAATCTCATAAAGGAATTATTATCGGTAAAGGCGGAGAGCTTTTAAAAACGGTGGGAACAAGAGCCCGTTATGATATGGAAAAGCTACTTGATAAAAAGGTTGCTTTGAATTTATGGGTAAAGGTAAAGGAAGGCTGGAGAGACAGTACAATGTTACTTAAAAACTTCGGCTTCCAGGAAGAAAACCGTTAAAATTCACCGAAACACGCAAATAACATAAAAACTGTCGCCCCTTTTGAGGCGACAGTTTTTTACATTAAAATATAGTTTTCGTTTTTTATGGGAGGATGCTATCCTCCCATACCGATATTTTCATTATCCTATCCCCCCTAAAAAAGCGTATAAAAAGGATAAGCCCGCAGGATATTGTACCCCGAAAAATCATGGAAAATTTCTTGGATTGGACGATAAAAGAGGCTTGGTAGTATGAGATACACCAAGTCTCTTTTTCGTTCAAAACGCAAACTTTCGGGCGGATAATATCCGCCCGTAACGATATTTTCATTATCCTATCACCCCAAAAAAAGCGTATAAAAAAGATGTAGATTGGAGCTAAAAAAGGCACTAAACGAAAATCGTTTAGTGCCCGTAAGCCCGCAGGTGTATTAAGATACATCAAGGGTTTTTTAGGTTCAATATACACTTTTTTTACGCTTTTTTCTTAGTGGGTTATATCCTCGGCACTAATCTTTCTTGTATGCTCTGTATGGAACCAATCCTTATTATTCTTTCTGATTACACCTACAACCGCAATTGGTAGCCAGGTATATGTATAAACAAGGTATGGTATATAATACATTATCATTTTCTTTGTAAGTTTTCCCTCTATCCACAAAACAAGAGGAGTAAGAAGAAGCTGACCGAGCATTACAAGATTCCATAGATACGGAGGTATTGCAAGGTTAGTTAAAAACCACATTCCCAGAGGCGGATAGAACAGCTTTATAAACGAAACTGTTGTTATAATTAAAAGCATAATAAGAAGTGTTGGCTGAAGAAGATATATTATACAGTCAAATGCTAAAATATCCCTCTCCTTAGTTGCTTTTTTGAAAAGCTTGGGAATAAATCTTGAAGCAACATCCGCATGTCCCTGCATCCATCTCGTTCTCTGCTTTACTGACTGAGACAGAGTAAGAGGTTTTTCATCATAAACAATTGCCTCGTAAGCATAGCCAACCGAAATGCCGTTTAAAACAAGCTGCATGGTAAATTCCATATCCTCGGCAAGACAGGTTGCACTCCAGCCGTATTCCTTGATAATATCGGTAGATACCGCAAAGCCGGTACCAGAAATCTGATTTGATAAACCTAAATTGCTTCTTGCGGTCTGGTAAACCTTATTAAGAAGCCAGAAAGAAATAGCATAAGACGCAGTAATCCAGGAGTCGTTAGGATTTTTTGTGTCAATATACCCCTGAACCGCTTTAAAGCCCTGGTTAAACTTAACATTCATTTCATTTAAGAAATTCTTGTGAACTATATTATCTGCATCAAATACGCAGATTGCATCATACTGCTTATCCATTTCAAAAATTCTTCCGAACATCCAGTTAAGAGCATATCCCTTTCCCCTGTCTCCATCGGAAAATCTTTCGTGAACATCTGCACCATGCTCTCTTGCGATTTTCGCGGTATCGTCATCACAGTTATCTGCAATAACGAATATATCATATTTATCCTTATCATAATCAAGGTCTTTTAAACTATCCACAATCTCGGAAATAACGGTCTGCTCATTATGAGCCGCAACCACCATTGCGAAGCGATGCTTTTTATCCGACAGAACCTTTGCCTTATTATCTCCAATAAATGCAAAAATAGCAACCAGTATGTGATATAAGCCGATTACAATAACAAACAGCTGCATCAGAACTGATAAAGCGTAAACAATTACATTCATTACTATGACCTTACCTTTCTTACATAGCCGGAACAAACCGGAATATCAACCCGTATTTCAGGGCAAAAATTATTAAAACTGCGTATTTACATTTTCCGCAGCACTCCATTCTACAATAATATACTACATTTATTTCCTTTTTGCAAGAGTTTTAATAAATTTTAAAGGGGATAATTGACTTTTACCCCTGTTTTATAGTAAAATTATGATAAAAGATTACAATATAAGGAGTTTTTCAAATGGACAGTAAGGAAAGATTTGTCGAATTATATAAAAAGTATATACAAAGAGAGGGAAGCGATAAGCTTTTAGCTTATCTTTTATCGGATAAATGCGATTTCTTTGAAGCACCTGCAAGTACAAGATACCACCTTTCAAATCCCGGCGGACTTTGCACTCATTCTCTTAATGTGTATGATTGCTTAAGAGAATATCTGAACCGCCCTTATGTTAAGGATGTATTTAAGCTTGAATATTCCGAAGAAACCATTGCCATTGTATCCCTGCTTCACGATTTATGTAAAATCAACTGTTATAAAAAAGGCTTTCGTAATGTAAAGGATGAAACAGGCAAATGGATTCAGGTGCCGAACTATGAATTTGACGACCCTGTTCCCTACGGACACGGCGAAAAATCCGTATATATTATTTCAGGCTTTATGCGTCTTTCAAGAGAAGAAGCCTTTGCAATAAGATACCATATGGGTTACTCAGGAACCGAGGATGCAAGAAATGTTTCAAAAGCCTTTGAAGCATTCCCCTTATCCTTTGCACTTTCCACTGCAGATATGGAAGCAACCTTTCTTCTGGAGCAGTAACTATGGATATTATAAATCAGCTTAAAAGTAAAATGCTCGACTGGGGAGCTTTTGAAGTTGGCTTTTTCAATGATAATTTCAAAGGCTATAAAAACGGTATTTCATTTTATGTGAAAATGTCCGGCGATATTCTTAAAGAAATTGACAATGCTCCCACATATACATACTTTCATCACTATCGCACCGTTAATGCACTTATTGACAATATTGCATTAAAGACAGGGATTTTTCTTGAAAAAAACGGCTATGGTTATTTTACCGTTCCCGCTTCGCAAACGGTAAACGGCCACGATTCCTACGAGGGAATTTACTCTCATAAAAAGGGTGCTTCTCTTGCAGGACTTGGTTTTGTGGGAAAAAGCAGTCTGTTTATAAGCAGTAAGCACGGAAGCGGTATAAGGCTGGGAACAGTATTTACCGACCTTGACTTAAATGCAGAAAACAAACCTTTAAAAAGTCTTTGCGGCGACTGTAAAATATGTATACAAAGTTGCCCTGCAATGGCAATATCAGAGGATGGGATAGACAGAAAATCCTGCTCGGATTATATGAAAAAAGCCTTTCAGCACATCGGCAGAGGCTCGGTTTGCGGGATATGCATTAAAAATTGCCCACATAATAATTTGCGGGGGCAAATTAAATGAGAAATGTGAAATGACAAATGACAAATGACGGAACGGCAAATATGCCATTCGGCATTTGCCGTGGTTTTTTGGGGGTAATAAAATACTTCTAACTACTTATAATTTAAGCTTTTCTCTATGAACATTTTTCCTATCATCAGCAAATTAAATGAGAAATGCGAAATGTGAAATGACAAATGATGGAACGGCAAATTAAATGAGAAATGTGAAATGACAAATGACAAATGACGGAACGGCAAATATGCCATTCGGCATTTGCCGTGATTTTTTTGGGGGGGAATAAAAAACACG
>JAZOVB010000132.1:0-26284 GCA_045658425.1 Clostridia bacterium
CGAATGGTTTAGATGCACATAATGGATGTACTGTATTTTGTCGATATGCAATCTTCGATTGCTCGATATTTTTGTTATCACAAAATCGATATGTTTTTCGTTTTACTCAAAACTCGATATGATATAAATCTCGTTGCCGCAAGGCAACATATCGAGTGCGTTAGCACATATCGAGTCTGCAAGACATATCGAAAATCTCGCACGAGATTTATATCGACGAAAAAAGACAGATTTCTTTGTCGAAATCTGTCTTTTTTTCTGGTGCGGCAAATGGGACTTGAACCCATACGTCAAAGACACACGCCCCTCAAACGTGCCTGTCTGCCGATTCCAGCACTGCCGCATATTTCAGGGAACGGCCATATCCGTTCCCGATTATTTAATTTTAAAGCTCTTCGTTTAGTGCACCCTTGGGATTTACGATAGTTCTCCAGTCAAGGTCGCCTCTCTCAAGTCCCTTAATCAGAACTTCTGCTGTTGCAACATTGGTTGCAAGAGGAATATTGTGAACATCACAAAGTCTGAAAAGAGCATTTACATCAGGTTCATGAGGCTGCGCTGTAAGAGGGTCTCTGAAAAACAGCACAAGGTCAATCTCATTATAGGCAATTCTTGCACCTATCTGCTGGTCGCCTCCCTGCGGACCCGATAAAAATCTGTGGACCTTAAGCGAGGTTGCTTCTGAAACAAGACCGCCTGTTGTACCCGTTGCATAAAGATTATGATTTGCAAGAATGGGTTTATACGCTATACAAAACTGAACCATAAGCTCTTTTTTCATATCGTGAGCTATTAATGCTATATTCATTTATTTCTCCTTTTTCTAAAGACCAAACAACCGTTTGAAAAAGCCTCTTTCCCCTTTTAAGCTTAATACGGGAATATTCTCACCGGTTATTCTTTTTGCCGTATCGGTAAACTGCTTGCCTGCAACCGATGACGGTTCAAGTACTGCAAGAGTATTTCTCTTCTGGCTTTTTAAAACTATTTCATCCTCTTCAATAATACCTATGGGGGAAGTTCCGAGTATATCGGTAATTTCATCAATGGAAAGCATATCCCCTCTTTTTATCATATCGGCTCTTACTCTGTTTATAAGAATTTTAACTTCGGGAATATCCGCCATTTCAAGTAATGTAATAACCTTATCGGCATCCCTTACGGATGACATTTCAGGGGTAAGTGCCACAATGGCAAGGTCGGCAGAAGCAATTGCCGATTTAAATCCCTTTTCAATACCTGCAGGGCAATCAAGCAAAATATAATCATACTGACTGTCAAGACTTTTAAAAAGCTTTTCAAAATTCTCCGGATTAAGGAAATCCTTATCAGTGGACTGAGCCGCCGGTAAAAGATGAAGATGCCCATGCTGTTCGAATTTGAAAACCGCCTTGTCAAAAGAGCATTTTTCTTCGATAACATCTATTATATCATAAACAATAACATCTGACATTCCCATTGCAAGGTCAAGATTTCTAAGACCAATATCAATATCAGCCATAAGCACTCTCTGACCGAGTCCGGCAAGAGCAGTTGCAATATTGGAAACTGCAACGGTTTTTCCGACTCCGCCTTTTCCGGAAGTAACTACAATTGTTTTAGCCAATTTGTCATACCTCCTTACCAAGAAATATTCTATCACATAATTAATTAAAAATCAATATTATTTTATCTTAAAAGTTCCATTTTCGGTTTGCTGTCCACATATTCCAGGAAATCACCTGTAAAATATTTCGCAATTATTTCCTTTGCAACAGGTGCAATTGAATTACCGTGAGAGCCGTGCTCAACTATTACGGATATTGCAATCTGCGGATTTTCATAAGGTGCAAAAGCAACGAAAATACCGTTATTAGACCCTTTTGAAACCTCGGCAGTACCTGTTTTACCGCCTACCGAAACCGAGAAATCCTTAAATACCGACGAGGCGGTACCATCCTCGGTAACTGAACGCATCCCTTCCATAATAAGCTTATGATGTTTTGCATCCATTTCAATTTTCTCAACTACCTCCGGGTAATATTCCTCTATTATTTTTGAAGAGGAATATTCCTTAACCTTTTTTATCAGATGGGTTTTATATCTTGTTCCGCCGTTTGCAAGGGTTGCAATATAGTTTGCGAGCTGAATAGGGGTAAACAAATTCTTGGACTGACCGATTGCCGCCTGAATAGTATCGCCCGGCCACCATTTTTCATTAAGCTTCTTTACATATTCAGGACCTGCCACCACGCCCTTTTCCTCTTCGGGAAGCTCAATTCCGGTTTTTAAGCCAAGACCCAATTTATAGGTCATTTCATTTAATTTGTCAATCCCCGTAAGTCTTCCCGTTTCATAGAAAAATTCATTACAGGAATTTTCCAGTGCACCGATAACATTTAAGGGGCCGTGCCCGGTTTTTTTCCAGCAAAAAGGCGAATAGTCGGGCGCATAATAGGTATAAACACCATCACAGGTCATAGTAGTATTTCCCGATATAACCCCTTCCTGAAGCCCTGCGAGAGCGGTTACCATTTTAAAGGTAGAGCCCGGCTCATAAGTCCCTGCTATTGCTCTGTTCCAGAAAGGCTTTGCAGGATTTTTATAGTTACGGTTATAATCCTCATTAAAGGTAGCAAGATTATATCCCGGGTAGGAAGCAAGTGCTAAAATCTCACCGCTGTGAATATCTATTACAACAGCAGCACCGCTGTCTGCATCCCAACCCTCAGAATATCCCGAGTTCACACCATTTGAAGCAATAGAGTATATAACCTCTTTTAACATTCTTTCCGCAGTTTTCTGAAGCTCTAAGTCAATAGTAAGAATAACATCCTTACCCGGTACTGCATTAAGAGTGGAAACTGAGGAAACAATATGCCCTGTTTCATTTTCCTCAATACTCATTGCACCATCAGTACCTTTCAGGATAGACTCGCAGTATTTTTCAATACCGTCCTTACCTATTTTGGCATTTATATCATAGCCTTTATCCTTTAGAACATCATACTCTTCCTTATAAATCTGCCCTACTCTTCCCAAAATATGAGAAGCCACACCGGGCGCATTATATTCTCTTATATACTCGGTTAAAATATTGACTCCGTCAAGTGAACGGGTGGTTTCCTTTATTTTGGTAACCACATTCATACTCACATCATTTGCAAAGGTATAAGAATTTCTTGATGAGAAAAGTCTTAATTCCATTTCGCTTCTTACCCCTGCGATTTTTCTTTTTTGGAGTTCGGAAAATGAGCTGTCAATTTCATATCTTTCAAAAAGAGCCTCCATAACCTCAGGTGCTTTTAAATTCTTGTCAAGATTAAGAGATTTATTAAAGGCTTCTATTTTATTTTTCTCGGTATAGTCAAAGGTATAAGGGGAAGTAAAGCTTATGGGCATGGTATCAATATAGCTTACTCCGTCTCCCTCACAAATGGTTATAAGGGAATTTATAATATCATTAAGCTTTTTATTATCCGAATCCACCTTTGAGATTTTTATTGAAAAACCCATTCGGTTAGAAACAAGAGGTCTTCCGTAACGATCTAAAATTTCACCTCGGGGGGCTTTCTGAGGAATGGATTTGGAAAGACGTGTTTCGGTAATCTCACGGTACTCTGCACCGTCAATAACCTGAAGTATAAAAAGACGTGCAATTACTAAAAATGCAATTACACCCAAAACACAGTATAAAATTATAAATCTTGACTTATAGCTGTCGTTTTTCATCTTACCCTCCACGCAGACGGTCTTATTCTGAGTATTTTCCTGTACAAGAAAATTCCCGCAATTGAAAATAAGCTGTTATACAAAAATTCCACAAGGGAAATATTTATAAAAATCTTTAAAAAATCAGCACCGCGAAGTCCGAAAAACACTGCAAACAGAAAGCTGTATACAAAACAGCCGATTACAGCAAAAATCCCTTTAACCGAAATCATATTTTCAAAATAGGAATGATAAATTTCAGCTAAAACAAAGGAAATAATAAGAAATATTATTCCGTGAATAAAAAGTATTTTACTATTAAAAAAATCAAACAAAAGCCCGTAAACAAGAGCATAATAAATGTTTGCCGAATCATTTTCGGTAAGTGCCGCACAAAGAACTGTCACAAAAACCAGATTTGGTGCAACATTTAAAAGCTCTATTTTATTGGCAAGAGTCTGATTTAAAAAGAAAATCAAGGTAAATACAAGTATTTTTATAACATTGTACTTAACGGTTGTTGTATGCATAGGCTCACCTTATTTTTTGATAGTTTGTTATAACAAAAACCTCTCGTATAAAATCAAAATTCTCAACAGGCTGAATAATGGCATACTGAGTTTTGGTTATAGGCTGAGTTTTAATTTCCTTAACCCTGCCTATTACAAGTCCCGAAGGATATATTTCGCCAAGACCGGAGGTTTCAATAATATCCCCCTCCACAAGATTCATTTCCTTGGAAACATAAATCATAGTCATCAGTCCGTCTTTTAAAAGAGCTGTATTTCCCTCGCAAACCGCTGTATTTCCCGTTCTTGTAACAACACAGCCTACCGAGCTTCCTCCCTCAATTACGGTCTGGACCTTAGCAAATCCTGCCCCTGCTTCAACAACATAGCCTATAATGCCCTTGGCGCCTACTACAGGCATATTTTTTTCAATACCGTCCTTTGTTCCCTTATCAATTAAAAATGTAGAATAGTAATTGGAGGTATCTTTAGAAATAACCGTACAGGCAGAAAGCTTATGTTCGGGATTCTGCTCCTTGAATTTAAGTAATGAACGGAGTCTTTCATTTTCAATTTCCAGGGATTTTAACTTGGAATTATCGTGTTCAAGCTCCATTACCTTATTATCAAGCTTCTGATTTTCGTTCACTAAGTTCTTTTTATCCTTAAAGTAATGGAAAAAATCACCTGTGCCTACCGAAACCGTGTTAAAAAGCTTCGCAACAGGCTCGACAATATAACCTACGGCATTATCGTATGCCAAGGTATTTTCTCTGTCAAGCGCACTGAAATATACAACAATTATGGAAAGTATCAGTATTCCCAGCACAATCATATATTTTTTGTTACGAAAAATCAATTTTACCACCTGTTTTTATTTTTTTGACTGCCCTGTACAATTCTTAGTGTATCCACAGTATCAAGTACCATACCTGTTCCCTTAGCAACACAGTCAAGTGGATCCTCGGCTATTTTAACCGGAAGAAGAGTTCTTTCGGATAAAAGCTTATCAAGTCCCTTTAAAAATGCACCGCCGCCTGTTAAGGTAATACCCTGAGTTACAATATCTGCAGATAATTCGGGAGGAGTATTTTCCAAAGTTACCTTAACGGTATCAACTAAAATTTCAGCACATTCAGATAATGCTTCTCTTATTTCTGCACTTGTAACAACTATATTTCTGGGAAGACCGGTAAGATTGTCACGGCCTCTTACATCCATATCAGGCTCGTCATCATCAAGCTTATATACAGAACCGATAGCTATTTTAATTTCCTCGGCAGTTCTTTCACCGATTAAAAGATTATGTTTTTTCTTTATATAGTTTGCAATAGCTTCGTCAAAGGCATTACCTGCAACTCTTACAGTTTTTGCGGTAACTATTGAGCCTAAGGAAATAACCGCAGCTTCACTTGTTCCGCCGCCAATGTCAAGAACCATATTGCCAAGAGGCTCGGAAACGGTAAGATTGGCACCGATTGCCGCCGCCATTGATTCTTCAACAATATAAACTTCTTTTGCGCCCGACTGAATAACCGCTTCTTCAACGGCTCTTCTTTCAACCTCGGTTACACCGGAGGGAACACAGGCAACAACACGGGGTTTTGTAAAGGCTCCTGATTTTAAAACCTTCTGCAAAAATCTTTTTATCATTTCATAGGTCATTTTATAATCGGAAATAACCCCGTCTTTAAGAGGCTTTATAGCAATAATATTATCAGGTGTTTTACCAACCATTTCCTTTGCATCATAGCCAACTGCATAAACCTCTTTAGAGTATCTTGCAACTGCAACAACCGAAGGCTCTCTTAAAACTATTCCCTTTCCTTTAACATAGATAAGTGTATTGGCTGTTCCTAAGTCAATACCAATGTCCTTACTGAAAAATGCCATATTTAAACTCTCCTTTCGAGTCTTTCTAATAATAATTTAACTAAATATCCGTTTATAAAGCCCGATACCGATGCGGTTACCGATAAGAACGGATAATAATAAAATACCGTTACTGAGCCAAGCATAAAAAAGGCACAGGCAAGCTGGCCGATTATGTGAAAAATACTTCCCAGCATACTTACCCCTATGGGTGAAAGAGCTTTTATATTCTTACAAGCTCCCATAACCCCTGCAGACAAAAGACCGCCTGACAGGCTGTAAAAATAAGAAGATGCATTCCCCGAAATGAGAGTAATTAACAGGGACTTTAAAAAAGCAAGTAACAGACCCTCTCCGGGTGAATATATATAAATAATTGCAAGTATCACAATATTTGAAATACCGATTTTAACTCCGGGTAATGTTCCCGATAAAGGAACCAGTCCCTCAAGAAAGCTTAAGGCAAGAGCAAATACCAGACACAAGCTTAAAAATATCAGTTTCTTAAGTCTGTCAGTATGAAACATAGTCAAGCTCCGTTTCTCCGCTTAAATACACTATTAACCGATGGGGCAGACACACGATTGATTCAAAGGGGCGGGAAATTTCCTTTTCCTTAAGACAAAGGGAATCTGTGCATCCCGCTTCAATCATTTTTACCCTTTTTCCGTCAATACTTATTTTATTATAACCGAAGGGCGAATTTATTTCAACTAATTTATTATAATTACCGCTAAGTTTTATTTCTTTATAAATTTCCGAGTCAACCTTTATTATTAAAGTAAGTTCTTGGGAAGCCTCTCCCGGAGTCAGAATAAGAAAGCTTAAAGCAGTAGTAAGTACAATTAAAAAGGCAACAAAAATATCCCCTTTTTTCATAAAGCCCCCCTGTAAAAATGACCTCGGGTAAACTTTTCAAAGCTATTGACTCCCGATTTATACATATTGAATATCTCTTCACAGCCTTTCATATTCTCGCCGTAGAAAGACAGAAGAACATAGTTAATACCGCTTTTTCCCATATCGTAAAGCTTATCACTCATAACAAGAGGATGAGGATTTAAAATAACATTTCTGCAATCCTCACGGCAATCTACAATAAATTTTTCCCCTTTTCGGTCAGTAAGCTCCATTGGTCCTTTGACACATTCATTAAGAACACTTTTTTTGACACAGTTTCTTAAAACCATAGCTTCAATAAGACCGTAACCCATACTGAATACAGGAAGTCCGGGATAATAGCTTTCAATATCTTTTAAGGATATTTCAGGGGATAAGCCCACCATAAACACATTGTTTTCCTTTAAAAAGTCCGCCGAATAAGAGTTTGAGATATTAAGATAAATATCAGTCATAAGCCTAAAATCCTTTAAAAACTCAAAGTGGGAAATGTTGCTGACCAGAGCATATTTATACCCTGCCTCTTTTAATTTTAAAAGTCGGCTTTTAACCTTATCCGCCTCAGAATGAGAAATTATTTTAGGAAGTGCAATAACAGTTTTTTCTCTGTCTAAAAAGTCCTTGTTTTTAAGTACAAGATTATAGTTTGCAATAACATATTTTATCTCTTCCTTAGAATCTGCCCAGGTAAGCTGACTTTGAAGATTGGCTCTTACCATATAAAGAGGGGTAACCGGCTCTCTTTTTTTATTTTTAAAGGTAATCTGATTTACCTTAACCTCTTCACTCTTTGAAAGAAGCTCACAAACCTTTCTTCTAAGTTCATTTACGGTTTTCTGAGGAATGAAAACATCCTCGTCCATATTGCATTTAAGCTCGTTTAAATAAAAGGGGGTTTCATTAAGCTTCATTAACCCCTCTTTTATTTTCCCGAAAGATGCAGGAGCATTTTTTGCCTCTGTAAGTTCTTCTTCGCCGTAGGCATAAACCTCTTTGCCGTCAGCAAAGCCGGTAATATAAGGAAGCTCACCCTTAAAAAGATTTATTTCAATATTGAGCGGTTTTTTGGAGTCGGAATTACTTATATTCTTTGAAATTATATCCTTATATTTTTCCTCTGCCTTTTTTTCATAATCCGAATAAGGATTTTCATTTTTATTAAAGCAGAACATTTTTTTGTCCTTAACCCCGTAAAAATAATCAGTATAACCGCCACGGTAAAAAATATTATTTATCATATCAATGTCATCACGGCTAAGTCTTTCCCCATCCAACAGACGGCGGTAAGTATCCACAACCGTTGCAACATAATATTCATTTTTAAGTCTGCCCTCTATTTTTAAAGAGTCTATTTTTAACTTCTTAAAGGTATCGGTATAATTAATTGAGCTTAAATCCTTTAAGCTTAATAAACTTCCGCTTTTACCCTTAAGCTCATAGTTAAGACGGCAGGGCTGGGCACATTTCCCCCTGTTTCCGCTTCGCTCTCCTATAAAGGAACTCATATAGCACTGGCCCGAATAACAGGCACAAAGCGCTCCGTGAATAAAAATTTCTATTTCACAATCGGTATTTTCCTTTATGTATTTTATTTCCTCCATGGAAAGTTCGCGGGAAAGCACCACTCTTTTAACCGAATTATTATATAAAAAATTTACTCCCTCTAAGTTATGAACGGTCATCTGGGTTGAACCGTGAATTTCAAGGGTGGGAGCAGTCTCTCTGATAAGATTTACTGCACCTAAATCCTGAACAATAACCGCATCTGCACCTATTTTTGCCGCAATCTGAACACTTTTAACAAAATCGGAAGCCTCCGAGTCTTTAATAAGGGTATTTAAGGTAATATATCCTTTCTTACCTCTGTTATGAAGATACTTAAGACCCTCTTCTGCTTCCTCTACGGTAAAATTCTTTGCACCATACCTTGCATTGAAGTCCTCAAGACCAAAATAAACAGCGTCAGCCCCAACATTGGCTGCCGCTTTAAGTATTTTTAATGAACCTGCCGGTGATAATAATTCGGGTTTAAATTCCATTTTGTAACCTTTCCTTTGTAGTGTCAGAGCCACCACACCCTACATAACATTCTTTCTGTACCATAAAAATCAAATTATAAAAGGGGCATTTTACTGCCCCTTTCCAAGAATTTATATATTAACCATATACTTTGTGATATTAGCACCTGCTTCTTCCTTAGGAGCACTGATTGCAACTGTAAATTTAACCGAGTACTTCTTAGCAAGTTCTTCAATTTCAGGAATAATCGCATCAAACTGAGCAACTGAAATATCAGCAATTTTTGTAATACTGTCTATAAATATATGTGTAATATCAAAGTTCTGAGAAATCATACCGCAGATGAAACCGTAAAATTCTTCAACTGTTTTAATTCCAAAATCTTCTGTTGTAACCATTCTGACTTCGGAGGAGATATCAAAGGTATGTCTGCCGTCTTTAGTAACACAAACCACATTACCTTTTTCAGTTTTCAATGCTTCATTAACCCCGTTAATAAAGACTTTTGTTTTACCTGTTCCCTTAGGACCGATAAGAATGTTAATCATAAGTATTACCTCCTAAATTTTTGTTTACATATATTATACAATAGATTTTATAAAATTTCAACAATGTATTTTAAATTTTATTTATTTTTTTATATAATATCGTTTTATGGGTTATAATATAGCATAGCCGCGAGAGAGCTATAAAAAACTTTTTTAATTTTTTTTAAAAAAAGTGTTGACAAATTGGTATTTTGTTGCTATTATAATATAGTCAATTTTACGTTTGGCAATATGCGGGTGTAGTTCAATGGTAGAATCTCAGCCTTCCAAGCTGATTGCGTGGGTTCGATTCCCATCACCCGCTCCAAAGAATGTGCGCCTGTAGCTCAGTTGGATAGAGCAACTGCCTTCTAAGCAGTAGGCCAGGAGTTCGAATCTCTTCAGGCGCGCCACTTCTATGGTGGGTATAGCTCAGTTGGTTAGAGCACCAGATTGTGGTCCTGGGGGTCGTCGGTTCGAAGCCGACTACCCACCCCATTTAACTTTAAGACCACGAAATATGATGTCGTTGGGATGTAGCCAAGTGGTAAGGCACAGGACTTTGACTCCTGCATTTCGCTGGTTCGAGCCCAGCCATCCCAGCCAAACTTTTATTGAAAATTTAATATGGGCCATTAGCTCAGTCGGCAGAGCACTTGACTTTTAATCAAGGTGTCCCGCGTTCGAATCGCGGATGGCTCACCAAAAATCCTCATTCGTAAGAATGGGGATTTTTACTTATTCACTATTCACTCTTCACTATTCACTAAAAACCTGAGGATTTTTGGAAAGTTATCATCGTAGGGCGTGACGACCCCGGCACGCCGATTTTTATAAATCCTTTGGATTTTCGATATGTTTTGCCTTGCAAACTTGATATGTTGCCTTCGGCAACGAGAAGGTAGGGGCGTTTATTACCCGTCCGAAAGCCCTCCTTGCCTAAAGGAGGGGGGACCGCCTTAGCGGTGGGAGGATTCCGGAGGGGGGACCGCTTTAGCGGTGGGAGGATTTTTGAAAAGGTGTAATATAAATCCCTGATGGGATTTTCGATATGTTTGCTTTGCAAACTCGATATGTGCTTCGCACTCTATATTTTTACTTCGTAAAATCGATATGTTGCCTTCGGCAACGCGTTTGTCGGCGTGCCGAGGTCGTCACGCCCTACAGTATTTGAAAAAGGACGGATGTCATAGCCTTCTTAATGAGGTAGCCGTCGGAGAGCTATCCGACGGCTATCGTTACCAAAATAAAATGCACCTGATTTGTTTATCAAATCAGGTGTTATTTTTCATATTTAATTATATCCTCTATTTTACAATCAAGTGCAAGACAAATTCTGTCCAGTACATAACTGTCATATCTTACTACCTTGTTTTTGTAATAATTATCTATTATATGATACCGTATTCCCGTTCTTTTGGCTAATTCGTATCTGGATATTTTATTTTTTTCAAGCAAAGAATCAATTGTAAGCTTTATCATATTCTCACCTCTGTATATATTTTAATAAATATATATTTTATTGACAATTCCTGCATTAGGGTATATACTTATGTAAATATATAGTTGTGAAAAGGAGAATATGTTATGGCTGAATTTTGTCTTGAATGCTGGAACAAACTAAACGGAACTAAATATGATAAAGATAAATACATTATATCTAAGGACTTAGATTTATGCGAAGGTTGCGGAGAATGGAAGCATATAATTATTATGGCACGCAACGCATATAAAATACCCTACCTTTGTTATATAAGTTTGCCTATTGAAATTCTGCAACTGATACTTAGTAATATATGGAAACTGATGCTGTTAATTTTTAATTATATTAAAACCAAGCTGTAATTCTTAATACAACTTTCAGGTAGTATATGATACACCAAGCCTCATTTTCGATTAAAATGCAAATTTCTCGGGCGGATAATATCCGCCCCTACCGAATCCGTAAGGTTACTGTTCCCAAAAAAAGCGTACAAAAAAGATGGAGATTGGAACTAAAAAAGGCACTAAACAAAAATTGTTTAGTGCCCGTAAGCCCGCAGGCGTATATAGATACGTCAAGGGGTTTTTAGGTTCAATATACGCTTTTTTTACGCTTTTTGTGCCTTATTCTTTGCCTTTGCCCTCAAATCACTGTTCAAGATTTTCTTCCTTAAACGGATGTTTTCAGGAGTGATTTCCACAAGCTCGTCATCTGCGATAAATTCAAGGCATTGCTCTAAGCTCAATACATCGTGAGGAGTAAGTCTTAGTGCATCATCGGAACCGGAAGCACGGGTATTTGTAAGCTGTTTTTTCTTACACACATTAAGAACAATATCCTCTGCCTTGGCATTTTCGCCAACTACCATACCCTCATAAACCTTAACACCGGGACCAATAAAGAGTCTTCCTCTTCCCTGGGCATTATATAAACCGTAAGTAATGCTTTCGCCATCCTCCCAGGCAATAATGGAGCCTCGGGTTCTTCCCTGAATTTCACCCTTATGCTCTTCATAACCGATAAGAATAGAATTCATAATACCGTTACCCTTGGTATCGGTTAAAAATTCGTTACGGTAGCCAATAAGACCACGGGAGGGAATTTTAAATTCAATTCTTGTATAACCGTTGGGGTTAGCAACCATATTTATCATTTCGCCCTTACGGGAGCCAAGCTTTTCTATAACACTTCCCACATATTCCTCGGGAACGTCAACTATCAGATGCTCAATAGGTTCACATAAAACTCCCTTAAGCTCTTTCATAATGATAACAGGTTTTGAAACCTGAAATTCATAGCCTTCTCTTCTCATAGTTTCAATTAATATGGAAAGATGAAGTTCACCTCTTCCCGAAACCTTAAAGGAATCGGCACTGTCAGTTTCCTCTACTCTTAAAGAAACATTGGTTTCAATTTCTCTGAAAAGTCGGTCTCTTAAATGACGGGAGGTAACGAAGGTGCCCTCTCTGCCTGCGAAAGGGCTGTTATTTACGATAAAATTCATTGAAATTGTAGGCTCATCTACCTCAATTACAGGTAAAGGGTCAATATTAGAGGTGGTACATAAGGTTTCACCGATATTGAAATCACCAAGACCTGCAATACAGATAATTTCACCTGCGCCCACCGATTCAGTTTCAACCTTTTTAAGACCGCTGTATGTATAAATTCTGCCTGTTTTAGCAGTTTTAACCGAGCCGTCTTTTCTGCAAATTGCAATCTGTTCATTAACGCTTACAGTACCTCTTCTTACTTTACCGACTGCAATCTTACCTACATATTCATCATAGTCTATATTTGATACAAGCATCTGAAAGGATTCATTATCCTTCCCCGAAGGTGCGGGAACATAATCTACAATCGTATCGAAAAGAGGCTGAAGATTATCAGTTCTTTCATTAAAATCAAAGGTGGCATAGCCCTCACGGGAGGAAGCATAAATAACAGGAAAATCAATCTGGTCATCACTTGCCTCAAGGTCAATAAACAGGTCAATTATCTCGTCAACAACCTCATTGGGTCTTGCATCCTTTTTATCAATTTTATTTACAACAACAATAGGCTTTAAATCAAGCTCAAGTGCCTTTTTAAGAACGAAACGGGTCTGAGGCATAGCCCCCTCAAATGCATCAACAAGAAGAACAACACCCTCAACCATACCAAGAACACGTTCAACCTCACCGCCGAAATCAGCATGGCCCGGAGTATCAACAATATTGATTTTTACATCCTTATATATAACCGAGGTGTTTTTGGAAAGAATGGTTATACCTCTTTCACGCTCTAAGTCATTAGAGTCCATAACTCTTTCTTCAACCTGCTCATTCACCCTGAAAGTACCGCTTTGCTTTAGCATTTCGTCAACCATAGTTGTTTTACCGTGGTCAACATGGGCAATTATAGCTATATTTCTTATATTTTTGTTACTCATAAAATTCCTCTTTCCTAAAATTATCCTGTGTTTTAACAAACACAGGATAATCGTGAAAAATATTTATTATTCTTCTGTTGTTTCTTCAACAGCTTCTTCAACTGTTTCTTCAGCTTCGGCAGGAGCTTCTTCCTTAAGTAAAGCTCTGATGCTTAAGCTGATTTTCTTAGCTTCAAGGTCGATTTCAATAATCTTAGCTTCAACCTCGTCACCAACTGTAAGTACATCGGCAGGCTTATCTATTCTCTTATTGGAAATCTGAGAAATGTGAATTAACCCGTCAACAAAAGGAATAATTTCAGCAAATGCGCCGAATGGAACAAGTCTTACGATTTTACAGCTGATAACATCGTCAACCTTATATTCCTTTTCAATCTTTGTCCAAGGATTATCCTCTGCCTTTTTAAAGCCTAAAGAAATCTTCTTCTGTTCAGCATTGATTTCTTTAATATATACCTTAATCATATCGCCAACCTTAACGATTTCGGAAGGATGCTTGATTCTTCCCCATGTTAATTCAGAAATATGAACAAGACCGTCAACACCGCCTAAGTCAACAAACGCACCGAAGTTTGTAAGAGACTTAACAATACCTTCGTATTCTTTGCCTTCTGAAACATTAGCCCAGAATTCTTCCTGAAGCTTTTTCTTTTCGTCATCGATAACAGCTTTGATAGAACCGACAGCTCTTCTCTTTCTGTCATCAAAATCAATAACCTTAAGAGAAACTTCTGTGTTAAGAAGCATATTCTTATCATCAGTTGCTCTTTCAGTTGCAAGAGAGTTAGGAACGAAGATTTTGCAGGAATTAACAATAACGGTTACACCGCCTTTGTTAATGTCAATAACCTTACCTGTAAGAATTTCTCCGTTTTCAAACGCAGCTCTGATAACTTCGATGTTTTTCTGAGAGTCAACTCTTTTCTTGGAAAGAAGAACGGTACCCTCAACATCATTTTTCTTAATAACCATAGCTTCAATCTCGTCGCCAACCTTGAAGTGATCTTCAGGCTTGAACTGAGAATCGTCTGATAAGCCATCAAGAGAAATAACTCCTACTCCTTTATATCCGGGGATGTTTATATTGATTTCGTTTGGTGATACTCTTTCAACAGTCCCCTTAACAATCTGACCACTGCGTAGTGATGAATTTAAATAGTTTTCCAGCATATCGGCAAAATTTTCTTCGCCTACTGGCATTACTTTTTCTTCTGACATAATATTCAGAACCTCCTTTATTATATACGCCGGTGTTGATGCGCCGGCAGTAATTGCAATTTTTTCGCCTTTTACAAGACTTAAGTCAAGCTGACCTGCTTCCTCAATCATATAGGTTGAATTGAGAATTTCCTTTGCACGGTGGTAAAGCTCATTGGTATTGGAGCTTTTTTTACCGCCCACAACAATCATTGTATCGGATTTTTTTGCAAGCTCGATTGCTTCAGCCTGTCTTTCAGACGTTGCATTACATATTGTATCAAAAATCTCGGTATTTTTACAAGTGTTTTTTAAAAATTTAACATAATTGTAAAATTTCTCTTTATTTATTGTTGTCTGAGCGACAACCGCAATGTTATCCTTTCCCGAAAGAAGCTTCAGCACTTCTGCCTCATCCTCTTCATATAAAATAACCGCACGGTCTTCACACCAGCCGTTGATTCCTATAACCTCGGGATGGTTTTTTTTGCCTATTAATACAATGTTTTTTCCCGCTTCATAAGATTTTTTAACTATATTATGGATTTTTTTAACAAAGGGACAGGTTAAGTCAACATATTCGATTTCTTTTTCTTCAAAATAATCATAAACCTTTTTCCCCACACCGTGAGCACGGATTATAACCAGAGAATCCTTATCAAGCTTTTCAAGGTCATCAATAACAAATACTCCGTTTTTTTCAAGGTCGGCTACTACCTGCTCGTTATGAATGACAGGACCGTAAGTATAAATCTTTTTATCCTTACGGGATGAGAGTGCATATGTTTCTTCAACCGCTCTTTTGACACCGAAGCAGAAGCCTGCCGTTTTGGCAACCGTTATTTCCATACACACACCGCCTTATTTCATACTCCATATAATGATACAGAAAAACCCCTTATTTGTCAATAGCTTTAACAAATAAAAGGGCAGAAAAGTCAATTTTCCTCGTATTTTATTTTCGGCAAAGTCCACTCATATTTTGTTGCTAAAAGTCTTAAGGCAAAAACAACGCCTATAACCGCTGAGGATGACAAGGTAACAGACATACCGTATGCCCTCATATAATAGTAAATAAGCGCACCGAAAATAGAAACAAGAGCATAAACATGCTTTCTTAATATAAATGGGGCGCTGTTTGCAAGAACATCTCTTATCATACCTCCGCCCACTGCAGTGAGAAAGCCTAAAGTAACAGATAAAAGAACATTTTCATAAACGCCTGTTGAAAATGCGGTTTCGGTTCCCATTACGGTAAAAGCGCCAAGACCTATGGCATCAAAGAAATTATTGAAATAGCTGATTTTTGCATCCAGTTTAAGCATATTTTTACGGTTAATATAAAGAATAATAAAAACCGTAACCGAGGTTAAAAGTGCGATAAGCACAAGGTAGGTTTTTGAAAATATCTGCGGTATATCAAAGCCTAACAGAACATCCCTCATTATTCCTCCGCCGAATGCGGTTACAATCCCCAAAAATACAACACCGAATAAATCCAGTTTTGCTTTAACTGAAACAAGTGCACCCGAAATAGCAAAGGAAATAGTGCCGATAATATTTAGTATAAAAACAGTTACATCCGAAAGCATTTTATTTTAATTCAAACTCCTTTATTTCAGTAGATTTTATGTATTCACCTTTAAATGAAAGCATTTTAACAGTATGGGGAAGTGTAATATGAAGCTGTTGAGTTTCCTTTTTATCCCATTTTTCAATAAGTAATATTTCATCCTTATCAGACTGGGAAAAATAATAATCATAGGAAATACATCCATCCTCGTTTCTTATTGCATCAACAATCCCCTCTTTTGTAAGAAGCTCAATATATTCCTCTCTTTTTCCGGGAAAACATTTAAAAATCACCGCTATTGTATACATAAAAATCACCTCTTTAAGGATATTTTATCATTCCTCTTCTTAAAAATCAACAAATATAGTTTTTTTATATTGACTTATTGTTTAAAAAATGCTATAATCTTTTAGGTAAAAAAAACAAATATGCCGGTGTGATGGAATTGGCAGACGTAGTGGATTCAAAATCCACCGGTGGCGACACCGTGCCGGTTCGAGTCCGGCCACCGGCACCAAAATTAAAAAATCCTGTCTTATGACAGGATTTTTTTAGTAAACCATATTACTTAAACAAAAACAATACCAACAGAAGCAAAAAGCTTAATAAGAATACAACACAGAATGTAAATGCACTTAAAGCTAAAATCCTGTCTATAACAGGCTTTTCATCCTCTTTTTCAAGGGGTTCTTTACAAGCTTCACAAACTTCATTTTCTTCATTATTCTCAAAACCGCATTTCTTACAAATCATAATATCACATCTCTCCTATATCCTTTTCGGCAATTTTCTTATTTACAAATTCACCGTATAAAGTATATAAAACTGCCATCAGAGGCACTCCAAGTAAAATTCCCATAACTCCGAAAAGTCCTCCGCCGACGGTAACTGCAAGAAGTACCCAGAAACCGCTCAGTCCTATGGCACTTCCAACCACTCTCGGATAAATAATATTTCCCTCAACCTGCTGAAGAACTATTATATAAACCACAAACCATAAAGCCACAACGGGACTTTCAAGTAAGATTAAAAGTGCACTGGGGATTGTACCCACAATAGGCCCGATAACGGGAACAAGACTTGACACACCCATTATAACACTTATCAAAGGTGCATAAGGCATACGGAAGATAAGCATTCCTATATAGCATAAGATACCGAGAATAAAGGCTTCGGTAATCTGCCCTCCCACAAATGAACGGAACACCTTGTTTGCATGTTTGAAGGCACCCACAATTCTGTCTGCCGTTTCCTTATTTATATGTGCATAAATAATCTTTTTAACCGTAAACAAAAGCTTTTCTTTGGATAAAAGCATATAAGCGGAAAACACAAGACCGATAAACACATCAAAAACACTTGATGTAATTGTCTTGGTAAAATCAACAATTTTGGGAAGTGCTGAATTCAGGAACTGACTTGCATTTGAAACCACAGCCCCGAAATTTTCCAAAAACTTTGTCCATATATCCCCCGCAATATTATTATCAATTGCAATCTGTGAAAAATAAGCGGTAACGGAATTTATATATGCCGGAACTCTCGAAGTAAAGGTGGATAAGCTATCCTGAATTTTAGGGGAAATGAATTTCACAATAATAAAGATAATTCCCGCAAAAACAAGATAGGATAAAATCACACACAGGGGCCGTCTTATATTCTTAACCTTATCAAGCTTCTTTGCAAAAATCTTATTAAAAAGCTTCTTTTCAATAAATCTTAAAATAAGATTAATGATGAAAGCAAGAACACCGCCGATTATGAGCGGAGTAAGTAGTTTAATACCCGAGTTTATATAACCTATAAAGGTCCCCAGATGATTTACTATAAAGTAAAGTATTATAGCATAGGTTATAATCCACACAGGCTTTTTAATATTTTCAAACTTCATATTTTTCCCTCCTTAAAAATTCATACATTACCACCGAGGCGGCAACCGAAGCATTAAGGGATTCAATCCCTTCCTCCATAGGAATTATTATTTTTATATCACAAAGTTTTTTCAAATCTTCGCTTATCCCCGCCCCCTCATTTCCTATAATAAAGGCAACGGGGGTTTTAAGCTCTTGAGAGTAAAGGTTTTTCGCATCACTGTCAAGCACACACCCTGCAAGAGTAAAGCCTTTTGTTTTTAACCTTTCGGCAGTAGCCTTAATATCCTGCGAAGAGAAAATATCAAGGGAAAAACAGGCACTCATTGAGCTTCGCACAGTTTTGGAATTGTATATATCAACACACTCATTATCAACTATTATATTCTGAAAACCACATGCCTTTGCAGTTCTTAAAATTGTTCCTAAATTTCCGGGGTCCTGAAGTCTGTTAAGTATCAGTGTATTTTTAAGAGGAATTTCATCCTCATTTTTAATCTGTGTTTTAAATACTCCGATTATACCCTGAGGGGTAACCGTTTCGGAAATTTTTTTAAACAGCGAATCAGGCACTTCATAGGTCTTTACCGAAAAGTTTTTTTCCTTATAGCTTTCAGAAACAATTATAAATTCGGGGGTCAGGTATTTCATACCGTCAATAACAAGACGCTCTCCCTCTGCAACAAAAAGACCTTCCTCTTTTCTGTATTTTCTTATCTTCAAAGAGGAAACAAGCTTTATTATTTTATTGTTGGCACTCTCAATTCTTTCCATACCTATACCCACACTTATATTTATTCATTCTCATAGTAGCATAAAACGGAGGAAAATTCAAGAAGAAATTGTATTGCATATTAAGATATACAATCTGTAATCCACCTATATGTTTCCCAAAGGTGAAATGGTATAAACTAAAGCATCTTTAAAAATACACATAGCCGTCGAAACATCGACGGTTCAGACTGTCGAAAAAGTCGGTCTACCACAAGAAATAAAAAATAAATTGATTTATCTTCAATATTTATAAAAGAGTATTAATTTCAAAAAAATGACAAGGGTATCATCGAAAAACCCTTGTCATTACTTGTTTTTCATCAAAATGAGCCTTGCCGTACTTTAGTACTGTCTGCATTCATTTTGATGAAATATACCTTCCTTTTGTCGAAGTCTGCCAGCGTGTCAATAGGTTTATCGACACGCTGAGTCGTCGAAACATATCTACGGCTATACTATTAATTTTTATTTTACTCGTCATTTCCGAAAAGACTTATCTGCGTCTCCTCATTCTTCTGGAAACAGCCTACCGCAGGGATATTCTTGGTACGGTAATAGTCCGGGTCTTTAAGTCTTGTTCTTGAAAGCTCATTTATCTTTTTAAGTCTTGCTCCCTTACGAAGAGTCATAACATTTACACCGATTGAGTTTCTTGTGGTTTTAAGGCTTATGGATGCGGTGTTAAATACAAGGATTTTACCTGTATTTGCATACATAACCATATCACAATCCTCGGTAAGATAAACAATTTTACAAAGCTTTTCTTTCAGGCTGAAGCTGTTGATAAGCTTTTTACGGTTAGCCTTGGTCTCGTAGGACTCAAGAGGGATTTTTGCCGCTTTTCCGTTTTCGTAAGCAAAGAGAAACATTCCCTTATACTTATTAGTCGGGAATACATCAATTATTTCCTCGTTTGCTTCACATTCTAAAATACTCTTTAAATATTCTCCCATCTGACTTAATTTACAGTCAGGAATGGAAGATATTTTAAGCTTATAGCTGTTTGCAAGAGAAGTAAAGACGATAAGTTCACCCACATTGGTTTCATCAAATTCCTTAACTACCTTATCATTTTCCTTAAGCTTATGCTCACCGCCTGCACGAAGTGAAACAAGCGGAATTTTCTTTAAATAACCCTCTTTGGTAAGATAAATCTTAAGATTATAATCCTCAACCACCTCTTCGGTAGAATAGGATTCCACATCATCCGACTCTAAGATAACGGTTTTTCTTTCCTGACCGAATTTCTTTTTAATTTCAGTAAGCTCATTTTTGATATACTTCTTAATAAGCTTAATATCTCCTAAAAGCTCGTTAAGTTCTTCTATTTCCTTTTTAAGTATATCTATATCAGCAAGTCTGGTAAGAATATAGTTCTTATTAAGGTTTCTTAACTTGATTTCCGCAACATACTCTGCCTGTACCTTATCAATTGAAAAGCCTTTCATAAGATTTTCAATAACCTGGTCGTCATCCTCGGTATTTCTTACAATTTCAATGGCTTTATCAATATCAAGAAGAATTTTCTTCATACCGTTTAAAAGATGAAGTTTTTCACTCTTTATGCCGATTTCATATCTTGTCTGTCTCTTAATACAGTTAATACGAAAATCACACCAGGCTTCGATTATTCCTTTTACCCCCAATACCTGAGGCATTTCATTCACAAGCACATTTAAGTTACAGGGGAAGCTGTCCTCCAAGGGTGTCATTTTAAACAGCTTAAGCATAAGAGCATCCGGATCTACTCCCCTTTTAAGCTCAATTGCAATTTTCAAGCCGTTTAAGTCAGTTTCATCTCTTACATCATTGATTTCCTTGATTTTTCCTGCTTTAACAAGCTCGATAATTTTTTCCATTATCACTTCAATACTTGTGGTATAAGGAATTTTGGTAACCTCAATTATATTATTCTTTTTATCATAGCTGTAGTGGGAGCGAAGCTTGAAGCTGCCTCTGCCCGTATTTAAAATTTCCGACAGCTGCTCTCTGTTATAGATAAGATAACCGCCTGTGGAAAAATCGGGAGCTTTGATATAATCCAAAATATCACATTCAGGGTTATCAAGATAGGCAATAACTCCGTCACAAACCTCATTTAAGTTAAAGCTTGGAATATTGGATGCCATACCAACCGCAATACCCTGATTGGCATTTATTAAAATTGTTGGAAAAGTTACAGGCAAAAGTGCCGGCTCTTTCATTGTACCGTCATAGTTATCCACCATATCAACGGTGTCTTTATCAATATTTTTAAATATTTCGGCACAGATTGGCTCTAATTTCGCTTCGGTATAACGGGAAGCGGCAAAAGCCATATCTCTTGAATAAACCTTACCGAAATTACCCTTGGATTCAACCATAGGATGAAGCAGGGTTTCATTACCTCTTGTAAGACGAACCATAGTTTCGTAAATAGCCATATCCCCGTGAGGATTTAATTTCATAGTCTGCCCTACAATGTTTGCCGATTTGGTTTTTGCACCTTTTAAAAGCCCCATTTTATACATAGTGTATAAAAGCTTACGGTGAGAAGGCTTAAATCCGTCAATTTCAGGAATTGCACGGGAAATAATAACACTCATAGCATAGGGCATATAATTTGTTTTAAGAGTTGATACTATTGATTGTTCTGTATAATTCATGTTGGTTAACTGATATCAAGAAATTCCATATAGTCCATACCGAAATCCCTGATATAATCCTTCCTTCCCTGAATATTATCCCCTAAAAGAAGCTCAAACATTTCCTGGGTTTTTAAAACATCATCAGGCACAACCTTTATAAGTCTTCTTGTTTCGGGATTCATTGTGGTCTGCCACATCATTTCCGGGTCGTTCTCACCAAGACCCTTTGAACGCTGAATGGTATATTTGCCCTCAATTTTTCCTAAAATCTCATTTTTTTCTCTTTCGTCATAAGCAAAGTAAGTTTCCTTGCCGTGAGTGATTTCAAAAAGAGGCGATTCCGCTATATAAACCTTCCCCATATCAATAAGGGTAGGTGCAAGGCGGTAAATCATAGTTAAAATAAGTGTTCTTATCTGAAAACCGTCAACATCCGCATCGGTACAGATTATAACCTTATCCCATCGAAGCTTATTTATATCAAAGGCGGATAAATCCTTGCTGTGCTTGGATTTAATTTCCACTCCACAACCTAAAACTCTCATAAGGTCGGTAATAATTTCACTTTTGAAGATTTTATCATATTCCGCCTTTAAGCAGTTTAAGATTTTACCACGAATCGGCATTATCGCCTGAAATTCAGCATTTCTTCCCTGAACACAGGAGCCTTTTGCCGAGTCACCCTCCACTATATAAACCTCGCGTTTTTCAACATCTTTGGTTCTGCAGTCAACAAATTTATTGATTTTGTTGGTGATATCCATTTTTGCATTAAGCTTACCCTTAATATTAAGCTTTGCCTTTTCTGCGTGTTCACGGCTTTTTTTGTTAATAAGAATCTGCTCAACAATTTTTTCCGCTTCCTTATTATTTTCCACAAAATAAATTTCCAGCTGTTCCTTTAAAAATTCAGTCATTGCATCCTGAATAAATTTATTTGTGATAGCTTTTTTGGTCTGGTTTGCATAAGAAGTATAAGTAGAAAAAGAGCTTGAAACAAGAATAAGACTGTCTTCAATATCGTTAAAGGTAATCTTACTGTCATTCTTAGCATATTTCCCTGCTTGTTTTATAAGCTTGTCAATAGCATATACAAAAGCGGTTTTAACAGCTTTATCGGGAGAACCGCCGTGTTCAAGCCAACTTGAGTTATGGTAGTATTCGATAAGATTTATGTGATTGTTAAAGCAGAAGGCAAAATTCATTTTAACCTTATAATCCTGCTTGTCGCTTCTGTCCTTACCCACTCTTTCTCCCGAAACCGAATGGATAGCAGTAAGCTCTTTCCCCTCATTAAGTTCACTGATATAGTCAAAAAGCCCGTTCTTATAGCAGAAATCCATCTGCTCAAAGCTTCCGTCTTCCTTTTCATTAAAAAGCTTAAAGGTAATACCCGGGTTGACAACTGCCTGTTTTTTAAGAACAGTAATAAAATATTCAAGCTCAATATTTATATCGGTAAAAACCTCTAAGTCGGGAAGCCATCTGATTTTAGAACCGGTCTTTTTATCAGTTGCCTCATGCTTCTTTAAACCGCCCACATTTTCCCCTTTTTCAAAATGTAGGGTATAAAGAGTTTCGTCTCTTTTAACAGTTACATCCATATAAGCCGAGGAATACTGTGTAGCACAGCTTCCAAGACCGTTAAGGCCTAAAGAAAACTCATAGTTTTCCCCGTCCATTGTATTATATTTACCACCGGCATAAAGCTCACAGAAAACAAGCTCCCAGTTATAACGGTTTTCCCTTGGGTTATAGTCAACGGGAATACCTCTTCCGTGGTCCTCAACCTCAATGGAATGGTCAAGATATCTTCTTACTTCGATTACCTTACCGTAACCTTCTCTTGCTTCGTCAATAGAATTAGAAAGGATTTCAAAAAAGGCATGTTTGCAGCCTTCAATATCATCCGACCCGAATATAACCGCAGGTCTTTTACGGACTCTGTCAGCACCTTTCAGGGCGGATATACTGGTATTATCGTATTCTTGTTTAGCCATTGTATCCTCCTTTATTTCATTCACTCATTACTTTCAGTATATCATATTTTTACATTTTATGGCAAGGGGTATTTTTTATCCTTTCCCTTTTTTTAAAAGCACCTCTAAAAAAAGCTTCGAAGCCCTTGTCATATACTTATTCTTATCATAGTAAATATAAGTGTATCTTTTCCTGTCCGCCACCTTTTTAAGCACAACCGAGGAAGAAAATATTCCTCGCCATGAAAAAGCCGGAACAAAGGAAATTCCTGCACCGCTTTCCACATATTGTCTTATATAATCAGGGTCATCGGTAAATATGGAAATATCAGGGCAAAATTCTCCCATACTGCATATTTCGTTAGTGAAATAAAATAAACTGCTTTTATTTCCCATTGTTATAAATTTCTCATTTTTCAAATCTGCGGGAGAGAGCTTCTTTTTAAGCGCAAGAGGATTTTCCTTATTTATTGCAAGTAATATTTCATCTGTTACAAAAAGCCGTCTTTCTAAATTTTTATGGGGAAGTATCTTATCAGTAATATAAAAATCATAGTTTGAAATTTCCTCATCCTCATAATGATTTATAAAAAATGAAGCTTTATCGTATTTTTCCCTGAATTCCTCCATTGCCTGGGCTACAATTCTCCGATTGGTTTGTGCAAGAATTTTTATTTCACCAAAGTCTGATACTCCGTCTGAAATTTTTTCTTTTGCTTCGTTAAGTAAAAGTAACGCCTTTTTGGTATTCTCATATAGAATTTTCCCTTGATAACTTAACTTTATACGATTAGGACTTCTTTCAAAAAGCTCCACCGAAAGCTCCTTTTCAAGTCGGCGAATACTTTGGGAAATATTAGAAGCGGGAACTGAAAACTTCTTTGCGGTTTTTGAAAAGTTTTCACTTTCAGCCGCATCGCAGAAATATTTTAACTGTAATAGTTCCAAAGACTCACCCCTTTCTTTTTTATATACTACCACCTTTTAGCATAACTGTCAACATATAGTAACTATATTTTATTTCATTATTTACAGTATTGTAGATAAAAGATATAATGGGAATAGAGGTGATAGAATGAAACATTTTAATGACATCTTTTATATTGAAGACGGCAATCCTTCGCATACTCTTGATATTTATCTTCCCGAGGAAGACTCCTTTAAGGTATTTTTATATTTTCACGGAGGCGGTCTTGAGTCAGGTAAAAAGAGCGCGGCAAAGGTTTTCGCAGAAAAATTTGTTGAAAGAGGAATTGCGGTTGTAAGCGCGGAATACAGAATGTATCCTTTAGCGGTATATCCCGATTTTATAAGGGATGCGGCCGCTGCGGTTTCCTGGGTGTTTAAAAATATGACAGAGTATGGCAATATTGAGGGAATATATGTAGGCGGAAGCTCGGCAGGAGGGTATATATCCCAGATGCTTTGTTTTGACAAAAAGTATTTAGCCCCCTTTAAGCTTAGTCCTATGGATATTTCGGGATTTATTCACGATGCAGGTCAGCCCACAACCCACTTTAATGTTTTAAGAGAAAGAGGCATTGACTCAAGAAGAGTAATAATTGATGAGGCAGCACCTATTTATCATATAGGAAAGGATAATGAATATCCGCCAATGCTTCTTTTTGTTTCGGATAACGATATGCCCGGCCGTTTAGAGCAGACTCATCTTTTAATGGCAACACTTAAAGACTTTAAGTATGATTTAAGTAAGGTACAGCTTTCCTTTATGGAAAACTCAAAGCACTGCAGTTACTTAAGACCACTTGAAAACGGAGAAAATTTATTTGTAAATATCGCATCGGAATTTATAAAAAATAATTAAAAAAAGGATGTTAAAAAACTCGAACATGCCCTTTGGCAATATTAATAAAAATCCCCCTATCGATTCTCGATAGAGGGATATTTTTTTGGGCAATCGTGGTTTTCGTCAAAAAGGCAAACCCGATTTTTATTGCTACGGTCAATCGTTTTCGTAGTTTGATTTGGTTAAGATTGCTCAAAGTCGCATAAATACGGCGATTATAAGGTTGATAAGCGTAAAAAAAGACCTCATTGGACGAATCCAACAAGGTCGATTTTTTTATTCAATTTTGCCTTTTGCGTGATAAGTGGCTTTGCCCCAAATCATTAACAAATATTTTTTCTTTATATTAACAAAAAGGAGGGGATAGGAAAAATGCTTTGGAATGGACAAATTTAGCCCCGCAGGGGTAGTTACCCGACGCTGTATGAGATACAGCGAGGGCTAAATTTGTTCATAGCAAAAAGTTTAAATTGAAAAGATTTTTTTAAAAATCTTTACCTTAATGTAAGTACCTTTATATTTGTATATGCCAAACATTAATAATACTTACTTTTTGCGGTCCGGAGTTTTTTTACATCCCATTGTTAAAAGGCACTACCAATTATAATTTTGGGGGCAATATGATTTATAATTTGTGTTTATTGGGTGAATTGGGTTTAAGTTGTCTTAATTTGCCCAATGTTGCCTTGCACAAATGCCAACAAATGCCCATATTATGCCCTTTTTTCAATTTCAACAAGGTTTGCCATTATACAAAAAATGAGCCTTGTGAACGGAAGTTCACAAGGCTCATAATGATATTTAGTTTTGCCTAAATTGTTGTAATGGGGTTTGCCCCAAAACAATATTTCTTATTTTACTTCATTTCCTTTATTGCTGCCTGAGCCGCTGCAAGTCTTGCAATCGGAACTCTGAATGGTGAACAGGAAACATAATCAAGACCAATCTTATGACAGAATTCAACGGAAACAGGGTCACCGCCGTGTTCACCGCAGATACCGCAGTGAATTTCAGGTCTTGTCATT
>JAZOVB010000133.1:0-2503 GCA_045658425.1 Clostridia bacterium
CTTCGGCGCTTCTTTTAATCTCAAAAGCGAGGTGACCATTGAAATAACCTGATTTTTTTCTGCCTTTCCATACCCCACAACCGCCTGCTTTACCTGAAGCGGAGTATATTCGAAGGTTTTTATCTGATGGCGAAATGCTGATAGTAAAATCACGCCTCGCGCTTCTGCAACCGAAAAAGCCGTGGGAGTATTCGTATTAAAGAAAAGCTCTTCGATTGCCATTTCGTCAGGCTTATATTTTTCTATTAAAAGGTTTATGTCGTCATAAATCATCGCAAGACGCTTATTTAAATCGGTATGGGCGGGAGTTCTTATCGCGCCGCACGCAACGGGCAAAAAAGAAGAATTTACTTTTTCAATTATTCCCCATCCGACAATTGCAAGTCCGGGATCTATGCCTAAAATTCTCATGCTTTACCGCCTAAAATTAAATTTACCGTTTATAATTATAACATATTATTATTAAATAGTCAAAGAATTTCCTTATATTTTTTATTTTTTTATAAAATTCTTAACCCAGACAAGAACGGAAGAAGTGCATTTTTTATATTGACTTTTAAATCCAGGGGTGATATAATTAAAAAGAGGTGATTTTAAATGAAAATAATTAAACAAGAGACGTCTGAAAACTTATTTCCGTATATTGCGTATGTCCCTGATAATATAAGCAGTTCCCCTGCTTTGCTTATTCAGCTTCACGGGGCAGGCGAACGCGGAAGCGGCGGAGAGTGCTTAGAGAAGGTTTTAGTTCACGGCTTTTCAAAAATCGTAAACGACGATAATTTCAAGGACTGCATTCTTATAATGCCGCAATGTCCTGACGATAGCTTCTGGGTGGCAAAAATTGAGAGTATTAAAAAGTTCATTGACGAAATGGTACTCAAATTTTCTATTGACACTAACAGAATATATCTTTGCGGTTTAAGTATGGGCGGGTTCGGAACCTGGTATACCGCCATGGCATATCCCGACTTGTTTGCGGCAATTGCGCCCTGCTGTGGCGGCGGTATGGCATGGAATGCGCAAATACTTAAAATGCCTATATGGGCCTTTCACGGAATGGAGGACCCCACAGTTTCCGTCAATCAAACGAAAGAAATGGTTGATAGATTAAAGGGCTTCAACCCAAACCTTAAGTATAATTTCTATGAGGGAGTCGGACACGCTTCATGGAATCTGGCTTTCTGCGAAGAAACACTTAACTGGATATTATCACATAAAAAAGCGAAGTAATTTTTACTTCGCTTTTTCTCTTTTTAGCTTTTTATGACGTCGTTCTTATTACTTCACTGTAATTAAACTGAAAATTAAAGCTGGCATTTTTTTAATAATGCTTGTTATATTATAAATTTAGTGATATAATAGTAATATAACAAAATACGAGGTGTAGCAATATGAAAAATCAAGAATACACTCCACACATCAACGCTCAAAAAAAAGATTTCGCAAAAACCGTATTAATGCCCGGCGATCCCCTGAGATCAAAATTCATTGCCGAAAAATTTTTAGATGATGCAATACTTATAAACAATGTAAGGGGCATACAGGGCTATACAGGATTTTATAAAGGCAAAAAGGTCTCGGTGATGGCAAGCGGAATGGGAATGCCCTCAATATCGATATATTCATACGAGCTTTTTAATTTCTTCGATGTCGAAAACATCATAAGAGTGGGCTCTGCCGGAGCCATTGCCGATAATGTAAATATCGGAGATTTAATAATAGGCATGGGGGCTTCCACCAACTCAAATTATATGAAGAACTTCAATTTTCCCGGCTCCTTTTCGCCGATAGCTTCGTATCCTTTGATGAAAGAAGCGATAAATCAGTGTAATAATGCGAACGCAAAATATCACGTAGGAAACATCTTTTCTACCGACGTATTTTATGCCGAGGATGAAAATATAAACAATAAATTTGCCGACATGGGAATTCTGGCGGTGGAAATGGAAGCTGCCGCGCTGTATGCAAACGCCGCAAGATATAAAAAGAATGCGCTCGCCATTTGCACAGTGTCTGATCATATTATAAAAAAAGAAGGTCTTAGTGCAGAAGAAAGGCAGACAGGCTTTAGCGAAATGATAAAAATCGCTTTAGAAACAGCGATTTCTTTTGAGGAGTAAAAATGAAAAGAGTTTTCCTTATTGTATTGGATAGCTTAGGTATAGGCGCGCTTCCCGATTCAGAAAAGTTCGGAGACAAGGACGTTAACACGCTATACGCCATTTCAAAATCAAGCTATTTTAATATTCCTAATTTGATAAAACTGGGAATAGGAAATATCGATTCCGTATCCTATCTCAAAAAAAATCCCGATTTTTCGGGAACTGTCGCAAGACTGCAAGAGCTTTCCGCCGGAAAAGATACTACAATAGGCCACTTTGAAATCGCGGGTGTTGTGTCAGATAAGCCTTTACCGACATATCCCGCCGGCTTCCCTAAAGAAATTATAGACGAATTCGAAAGACAAACTCATAAAAAGGTTATTTGCAATCTTCCCTTT
>JAZOVB010000134.1:0-1470 GCA_045658425.1 Clostridia bacterium
ATAAACTCAGCTCCTCTTTCTTTATTTTGCCTTGAAAATGCAAAAAATATGAAAAAAAATGAAAAATCTCTTGACATTTAAAGGTTTAAATAGTATAATAAGTGTTGCAATTTATCGAGTAATCGGAGGTGAGTAGTTTGCCAAATATTAAATCAGCTAAGAAAAGAGTTAAAGTTATCGAAACTAAAACACTTAGAAACAAGATGCTAAAGTCTAACCTTAAGACTATCATCAAGAAGTTTGAGGTTGCTGTTAACGGTGATGATAAGGCTAAAGCAACAGAAGCTTTAAGCGTAGCTGTTAAGAGAATTGACCAGGCAGTTGCAAAAGGTATCTTAAAGAAGAATACAGCAAGCAGAAAAAAATCTCAGTTAGCACTTAAGCTAAATAAGATGTCTGTTTAATGTTTTTCTATATGATTTCTAAGGCGTGATAAACCTCACGTCTTTTTTGCGTATCTGACTTTTTAAAACGGTCTTTGCGGTATCCGATTACTGCACTGTAATTAACTGAATAAAAAGCGAATATTTTATCATAAAACGGGAAATAAAAAACATAAAGAATCGTTGACAATTTAATCTTAAATTGGTAAAATATTCTTATAAAAATTATTAAACGGAGGTACCATTATGGCTAACAAATACGCAGGAACACAAACCGAGAAAAATTTAAGAACAGCTTTTTCAGGTGAATCCGAAGCAAGAAATAAATATACTTATTTCGCTTCCAAGGCTAAAAAAGAAGGCTTTGAGCAGATTGCTGCCTTATTTTTAAAAACTGCTGACAATGAAAAAGAACATGCTAAATTATGGTTTAAGGAATTGGATGGTATCGGTGATACTGCCGAGAATTTAATAAGTGCCGCTAACGGCGAAAATTATGAATGGACCGATATGTATGCAGGATTTGCAAAAACTGCAGAGGAAGAAGGCTTCCCTGAACTTGCTGCAAAATTCAAGATGGTTGCAGAAATTGAAAAGCACCACGAAGAAAGATACAGAGCTCTTCTTAAGAATGTTCAGATGCAGGAAGTATTCAAAAAAAGCGGCGTAAAGGTATGGGAATGTAGAAATTGCGGTCATATCGTAGTAGGCGAAGAAGCACCTCAGATTTGCCCAACCTGTGCACATCCTCAGGCTTACTTTGAAATTCACGCAGAAAATTATTAATAAACTTAAAAGGAGGTATGATGCCTCCTTTTTTCTTATAAAGTGCAATATATTAAAAAAGGGACTGTAAATTTATTTACAGTCCCAAAAACAATTCATAGGGGATAGGAAAAAATCTTCAGAATGGATAAACTTAGCCAAAATCTTTGATTTTGGGTTGCCCGAAGCCTAGGGTGTCTTAAAAGTCAACCAAATCCGCCTTAAGTCTTTAAAAATAGGATTCTTCTTCGTTGTCTGCATTGGCATACTTTTGTATTGCCAATGCCTTTCGTCTTGAATAATCACAATTTTTAAAGGCTTA
>JAZOVB010000135.1:0-2725 GCA_045658425.1 Clostridia bacterium
AAAAACTTGGTGATATATAAAATATTCACCAAGTTTTTAACGCAATAATATCAAAAATTTGTTATCTTGAAACGGTTTTGGCTGTCTCTTAAGCCACCCCTGATACAGCGAGGGCTAAATTTATTCATAGCAAAAAGTTTATAATTTAAAGATTTTGTTAAAAATCTTTACCTTAACATAAAAATATTATAGTTTTATGTGCCTTTAATATTACTATGCCCCACTTTTTGCGTTCCAGAGTTTTTTAACATCCCCATTAATTTAATTATATTTTTTATTTATCTGTCAGCATAAGCCTGAATTGTAAGTATATCCCTGCAGGTTTTTAGTACACTTTCGGTAGAATTGATGGAATTTTCACCATTAATATCCTTTAAAAATTCTTCCATACCGGTTGTGGGATAAGCTTCTCCGTCACAAACAACAAAGCCTTCCGAAGAGCCGTCTAAAGCTATCTGCAGTAAAGAGCCGTCAGAGGAATCTATACCAACCTCTTTGTTGCCACCCTTTAATTTATACTCAACAACACCTTTTGTACCCCAGATAGTAATTCTCCAGTAGGTTTCAAGTGAGAAACCGC
Organism: Clostridia bacterium; assembly: GCA_045658425.1. GTDB lineage: Bacteria > Bacillota > Clostridia > UMGS1840 > HGM11507 > SIG450. Next base: position 581 of record JAZOVB010000135.1, read on the forward strand.
AACTTGCAGGTGCCGCATAAGAAACATCACCTATAAATCCTGCGCCATTATCAAGCTCAATCATAAACTGACCGCAGTCCTTAAAGGATTTTACTTCGGTAGAAAAGTGATTCCAGGTTCTTGCACAGGTAACATTTTTAAGACCAAGTCCTGTCAGAAATCTTATTAAGTCAATACCGTGAATTGCGATGTCATTAATTGTTCCGCCGTGCTTACCCTCTTCAAAATACCACATAGGGCGTGTTCCGTACATAAGAGGATGCTGGGCAGTCATATTAACACAACCGATTTCTCCAAGCTCTCCGCTTTCAATAAGCTCTTTAATGGTTTTCATCCCCTTGGAAAATCTCATAGTTAAATAGCATCCAACCTTAAGACCCTTTTCCTTAGATAATTTTTCTATTTCATCAAGCTCAGACAAAGTAGTGCAAATAGGCTTATCACCATAAACATGTTTCCCTGCTTTAAGCGCCGCAATCGCCTCAGGCCCTCTTTCTCCGTAGCAACCGCCCAGACAAATAGCATCAACTCTTTCGTCATTTAAAACATCCTCAAAGGTTGCATAATTAAAATCAATACCAAGACCGTCTGCAAGAGCCTTGCCGTCTTCAGTATCCTCCCATGCCCCCAATACATTGATATGAGGATTTGCCATTGCCTCGTTATATATTTCTCCCGTATGTCTGTGTTTAAATCCTACAAATGCTAAATTCATAATAAATTACTCCTTTTGATTATTCCTTTAATTGATTATATAATGTTTTTAGATTTTTTTCAATATTTAGTAAAAAAATTTTTTATCTGAATAAAAAAATTCACAAATTTTCCTATTTTTTCAATATTATGACTTGTAAGAAATTAAATTTTCTTTTACAATCAAGGTAGGAAACAAAAGGAGGCTTTAAAATGATTAAAGAAAAATCAAAAAGAACGGTTATGTCAGGGCTTATGATTGCCCTTGGAATAATACTTCCCTTTGTAAGCTCCCACGGATGGGGATTACCTGTGGGGCAGATTTTTCTTCCCATGCATATCCCCGTTTTGCTTTCGGGCTTTTTCGCAGGTCCGCTTATCGGCGGGGCCACAGGGTTTATACTCCCCTATTTAAACAGTGCAGTATCGGGAATGCCTACACTTTTCCCCAACGGTGTTATAATGTCTTTTGAGCTTCTTGGCTACGGTATGGCAGCAGGTCTTATACATAAGCTTTTTAAAAATAAAAATACTCTTCCTGCGCTTTATATAACTCTGATACTTTCACTTATATTCGGAAGAATTCTTTATGCGCTTACAGCATACATCCTTTTCGCTTCTGTTCCCGGGATGAAATATATGTCGGTTATTGTTGCTTTGGTTAAAGGAATTCCCGGAATAGCAATTCAGCTTATTATTGTGCCGCCGATAGTAAGAGCGGTATCAAAAAACTTATTATCACCTGAAACCGTGCTAAAAAAAGCTATAAAGCTTATTGAGGAAAATAAAGCAACCTGTGTGGTGGTACGGGATGGGGAAATAATAAGCTGTGAGTCACCTAAGGGTATATCCCATCTTTTAGAGCTTTATGATAAGGGGATTTTAAAGGACAGCTATGTAGCAGACACGGTAATCGGCAAGGCGGCATCAATGATTTTTTCACTTGCAGGAGTCAAGGGCTGTTACGGAATGACCTTAAGCGAATTAGGTGCCCGATGGCTTCAAAAAAACAATATACCTTATTCTTATAAAGAAAAAACCGAAGTAATAATTAACCGCAAGGGTGACGGGATGTGTCCTATGGAAGAAACCGTGCTTGAGGTTTGGGACCATAATGAAGCTGTAGAGCTTTTAAAAAACAAGGTAAGGCTTTTAAGAGAGACTTCACAGAAAGGGTAAAAAGCTTATGATTGCCCATGTTTTAAGATTCAGCAATGATTTTGTCAGGTGCTTTTTTAAAAAAAAGTTTTTAAACTATTGAAATAATTGGGGAAATGGTATATTATAAAGGAGAATGTTTAGTTCAAATATAAAAAAGGAAGAGATTAAAATGAAAGTATTAGTATGTTCAACCAAAGAATCCATGCTTAACACTCGCGGAAGTGATCATCCGGAGTTTGTATTCTTCCCACAGAAGAATATTGAAAAAATAGAAAGCATGTTTGACGAGGT
>JAZOVB010000136.1:0-4209 GCA_045658425.1 Clostridia bacterium
ACTACCTGTCAATTTAATATTTTTAAAGGTTGCATTACCTGCTTTTCTGAATAGTCCTGTTGCTACATCGGTATTTTCGGTTATATTAACATTAATAGTTCTCATTTCTTCGGCTGTTGCATCACTGTTTACACCGATAAGTTCTCCTGAAAAAGTCGTAACAGGGGTTGTAATTGCATCGGTTATGTCAGCTGTTACAACATATTTACCGGATGTATTATCTTCAATCTTGGCAAATTGTTTTGCCGATGAAATAATATAATAGCCATTATATGTTCCGCCGTTTACCTTTTTTAAGTCTTCGCTTATTTCTATTGGTGTTCCTGCATAAGGCATACCTTTAAGTTCCGGATAAGGGTATTTTAGAGAATCAGACGTTGTAATCCATGCAGAACCTGAATTACCGTTTAATATATCTGATAAAGCAATCAACTCTTCCGGTTTTACAGCAGTTGCACCATCAACTGTAACACCTGTTGCGTCATTAGATAAATAATAACAATTATATACTGTTGCTATATCTGCTTTACTTGTACGTACAAGCTGAAATGCATTGCTGCTTGTTGTACTGGTAATTTTTCCGATATTATAGCAATTTTCAATTGTTGCGCTTTCTTCAAGACTTCCAAGAAGACCGGCAGCAGGGGCAAAGCCTGATTGAGTTCCTTTTATTGAACCTGTATTAAAACAATTTTTTATTATGTTGTTGCCATTTTTATTCATTGTTCCAACCAAACCGCCTGCGTTGGCTGTCGCAGTAATATTGCCGGCATTATAACATTCTTCAATTGTCATATTCCCGTAAGTCCAGCCAACCATACCGCCTGCATTACCTGCACCTGCACTTACATTACCTATATTCGAAGTGTTTTTTATTGTACAGTTTACATGAGTAAGTGATACAATACCACCACTGTTACCGCCTGTGCCTGATGTAATCGTTCCTGCATTCATACAGTTATTAACTTTAACAATGAATTCACCGCAAAAGGCATCTCCCATAAATCCGCCAATTCTTCCCAGACCGGAAATATTTGCGTAATTTTTACAGTTATTAAATTGAACTGTACCTTTTGTGCCATTATGTTTTCCTGCAAAACCACCGACACCTGTTGCTGTAGAATCCGAAACACTTCCTGTTAAAGAAATATTTTCAAAAAGTGTTCCGTCACCTATAGTTTCAAATAAACCGGTGCCTTTAATGTTAACATCGATTTTTCTCATTTCAGGTGCAGATGCATCTGAATTTGTTCCTATTAACTTACCAGAAAAAGTTGATAAGCTTTCAGTCAGTTTCTCATCAATATCTTTGGTAAGTACATAACTTCCAAAAGGATCCTTTGATATCAAACTAAAATCACTCGCAGAAGAAATAATATAATATCCGTCAAAGCTACCGCCTTCGACTCTGGTAAGAGATGTTTTAACTGCCTCAATATAAAAGTCTCTTTCGGTTCCGTCCGATGCTATAAATTTATATTCTGCTGTTCCTGGTATTGCTGTAATAGGAGTTTTGCAAACAACTTTTGTTCCGCTATCCTGCATTTCAATTTTAATATCGGGTTTAGCTCCTGCAATTCCTCCTATCTGCACTGTATCACCATCAACAGCCACAAGTTTGCCGTCAATATAAAGATTTAATATATCTTTATCAGAAGATGGGAAAACTGCCGTCGGAGCATAAGATTCTATTGCACTTTTCCCGCACCAGAAATAAACTTTGAGAATTTCTGATGCACTTAATGATTCCATAACAATACTAAAGTCACCTGTTTGGCTCACTCCAATATTAACAGTCTGATATTTACCGCTCTTTAAGGTATTCCCCTCATAAGCGCCTACCCAAACCGTAACATTATGCGCCGTATTTCCTGAATTAAGGACACGTGCTTTAACATTTACAGTATCTCCATTCTGGATTTTTTTAACTTGTTGTCCATTCGCATCAAGAAAATCAACAAATTGCAATGTCAAGTCTTCCGCATACGAATTATTCGCTTGTACATTCCACAACATTACGCTTGATAATAAAGACAAGCAAATCATTAAACTTAAAACTCTTTTTAACATATTTTTTCTCCTTTTTTTAAATTATATATTAAATTTATGTTTTACCATTTATTGTAAACGCGTGTTCACAGAAAACAAAAAAAATATTAAAACGAATATTTTTAAAACATCAAATTTAAATCAGCGCACCGTGAACGCGCGTTTATTTTGTCGTAAAAAAATTACTTTATCTTCCTGCAACTATCTCTTATAATAAATTTTACAGGTAATTCAGAATACTTTAAACCTGTATGTTTACGGTTTTTCATATCTACCAATATTTTCATTGTTTCTTCAGCTATATCCAAAATAGGGTTTTCAACAGTTGTAAGCTTAGGAGTTAAACTTTTTGAAATACCCAAATTGTCAAATCCAACCACTGATATATCTTCAGGAACTTTGTATCCGCAATCTGTTAATGTATTAATAGCAGCAAGTGCCATATCATCATTAGACGCAAAAATAGCTGTAGGTATATTTTCACACTCAGATATCATTTTTTTAACTTCATCAACGGTTCTTTTGCCCGAAAATTCTCCGTCAAGAATATAATCTGATTCAATACTGTAACCATATTTATTCATTATATCGATGTATGCTCTATATCTTTCTTTTGCTGAATATGTTACCATCTCACCTTTAATAAAACAGATTTTTTTATGTCCAAGTTCAACAAGATATTCCATTACCTCGCATGCGCCTTTATAATTTGCCGCATTTACAATTGCAAAATTATCTTGGTTATCGTTATTTTTAAAATACTCTTTTTTGGCATCAACACAGCATATCGGATAATTTTGTTCGACAAGCTCGTTTATATAAGATACACCAAAATCATCTACATCAAGCAAAATAGCAAAATCTATTCTTCGTTCAACAAAACTTTGCTTTATTTTAGAATATTCACATTCTCCAAGATTGCTGTATACAATATTTGTAAGAACACAATAATTATTATATGTCGCAACATCAATTATTGCATTTAAGAAATCTCCTAAAAAGGCATTATTATGCAAAACACTCATTTTATATGTACCCTTACGGCTAATAACAAAAACACCAAGTACACCGGTTTCTTTTCCGGCAAGGGCACGCGCAGAAGCATTTGGCGAGTAGTCAAATTCTTTAACATATTTCATTACTTTTTTATATGTATCTTCCGGAACATTACTATAACCATTTACAACTCTTGAAACGGTACTGCGTGAAACTCCGGCTAATTTCGCTATTTCTTCACTTGTCACTGTCTCACCTTACCCATAACATTACGCATAAACGCCCGTTTACGCTCTTTTTACTAATCATAACATATCAACATCATTTTTGCAATAATTTTTTTAAAAATTATATCAAATCATAGTTTTACTCTCTCATATACGAACAAACAAAAATTCAAAATAAAATTAAGAAATAGCAAGATGTCAAGTCAACCCACGGCTCGGTGATAAGGCGGTCGGTGACATAATCCCTGCCGATGTCAAGGCGATGCTCAATCACTGGATGTACCTCGGAATGTCATACTCACTCGTAAAGAAAGCGTATGTACTCATGAACGAATACTACAGAAACCTGTTCATAGAAGAACGAAATTATATTTTGGGCAAAAATATTCTGCGGGAATAAAAAAATATTCTCGCAGAATTGTTCTCTACAGGCGAAATTGATAGAATTGACGAATTCAAGTGATGCTAAAATGATGATGTAGCAGACGTAACGCTCTGAAACGGATGCAACCGTATGCGAAATTTATGCTATCGAAAAATTTCATAACAATAGTATACCAAAGTTTGATAATTTGAACATTTCACCTCTGCATCCCGAACGAAGCGCGCTACCAAACTGCGCTACATCCCGAAATAAAATATTCGATTTTTTTGTATCTCCCGTGTCTGTGGGATAACATGTGGTCAAAACTTGTTTGACCACATGTATTTTGTTTTTTAAGTCACCATAAAGTGGCGGTGTTAAAAGGTTTGTGGGAGTTCGGCTTAATACTAATGAATTGAATAGTACCGTGTCCCGAACACGCTCTAAAGCCTGATATATAGCGGTTTTTGCTTTTTTTAGCCCTTTCCACTACATTCAATATACTCTTTAGATATTTTATCTCCACTGTTTCCATATACTCCAGAGCTAACTGTGGGATAACATGTGGTCAAA
>JAZOVB010000137.1:0-4114 GCA_045658425.1 Clostridia bacterium
ATTTATAATTTTTTTTGCCTCATCTATGATGTAATCCTCATCACAGTTTTTCACTTCCCGCTTTATTATAAATATTGCCTGTTCAATATTTCCTTTCCCTGGATTTTGTATAATTACAACTTTTCTGCTGCCTGCATATTGCTTCATAATAAACTCCGTTCCACTTACAATTTTTTCTTTTTTATTATGCGTAATATGTAAGCATTTAATTCTGTGATTATTTAATAATTTTTGCAACAATAATTGTCATATCATCTTTTGGTGCTCCCATAGCAATAGAAGAAAACATCATATGCTCCGCTACTTCTCGGGCATCATTAAAATCGCATTGCTCCAAAGCCCTTCGCAGTAAATGTTCCCCCTCCATTCTATCTCCAGCTGTATCAGGGAGACCATCGCTCATAAGTACCACATATCCACCTTCCGACATATCTACGAACCTGTTTTCCGTTTCGCTGATTTCAAGTATGCCAAGGGGAATTGATGACCAGCCTACCTTTTCCACCCCTTTTTTTGTTTTAATAAAGGTAGCTGCTGCTCCTGCCTTAGTAAGCTCAGCGTTACCGCTGTGAAGATTTATTTTAACTGCATCTGCGGATATACAGGATTCTGTTGGTTTACCTGCTATCATAACATTATTTATCATACGAAAGCTTTCTCCCGGTTCAAAGCCTGCTCTTGATAATTTCTCAAAAAGTTTTACTGTCCAACCGCTTTCCTTTGATGCTTCCACCCCGCTTCCCATTCCATCACTGAGCATACAGTGGAGATATCCTTTACCATCATCAAACCATATAGCTGTATCCCCTGTACGGCGGTCTTTATTATCCAAGCCTAATACTGCCACGTCATATTTAAAATGTTCTTTTTCTCTCAAGGTCAGCACCGTTCCCTTATCTATTTTTTCCTCACAGACTGTTTTCATAGGCGAGGGCATTATATCTTTTATAATGCTTTCTGCCTGTCCAAGTTTTCCTGACAGAATTTCACAATAAACCTGAAAAAGCTCATTTTTTGTTTTAGTAACGCATACATTACTGCATTTTATTCCGTTTCTTTCCAAAGCTTCTGCAATTTCTTCGGATAAATCATTGTATGTACTATAAGCGTTTTTAATACGCATCTTTTGCCTTTGTATAATCTCTGCCATATCTTGTATCGCAGTAATAGCAAATTCTCTGTACTTTTCTGTTTTTGCCTCCTCCAGATTTTTTTCACGATAAAATCTGAATGCATCTTTAACTTTATCTACCACCCGCCCTGAGTGTATGCATTGCCATTTTATAATAGAAGTAACATCCTCAGGAATACAAACTCCCCGTTTCTCTAAAAGGGTCATCATATAATCAACTGCCTGTGTAAGCTGTGAATTATTTTTTCCTGTGCAATATCCCTTAAGTGCACATTCCATACATACTGTATCCCTGACCTTTGCCACAATATCCTCTCTGTTTTCTCTGTGGCTTACCGAAGTATTCATTTCCTTTACTACCTGTGCAACGCTGCTGACAGCTTGCTGAATTTCATCAATAGTTTCCTCTGCCTCCTGCTTTTGTCTTATAAGTTGTCCCGGTCCGGGAGAGTATAAGGACTTTTTTGAGGTATATGCAGATATTAAATCAATTACGCTGTTTGGAGTTGCATAAAAAATAAGTGCAGACATTGTAATTTCTATAATATGTGCTATGGAATTTCCCCCGCCAAAACCGCAAGCAGTATAAGCCGTATTTGCTAGTGCTGCTCCTATTAAAATACCATATTTGCCTATAGCTGAAAACAGACTGCAGCAAATAGCAGTAAATATAAACATCGTCAGCATCTCTGCGGTATATTCACCACCGCAGGCAATTCCCAATACTGCTGACAAGGTAACAGATATCCCACACCCGTTTTTTCTTGCGGTAAGCATAATCATATAAAGAGCTGCAACAGCAGATAATTTTACTCCAAAAACACCTATTCCGCTAAGTCCTGCAGCAACACACCCTGCTACCAAAAAAGCGGAAATTGCCTCTTCGTCATTTAAAATTGTTCCGCCTCTTGATATAACTGAAATGGCATTTTCAAATGAAATAGCCGAACCCGCAATTAATACCGTTTCTATAGCAAGTAAAATGTAGTCAAATCCTCCCCCATGACCTGAAATAATTATTATACTACCGCTTATAAAATTTGCCACACCGCCGATAAGTGCCGTTATAAGAGAGTTTTTCCGAAAAAGCTCTTCCTCTGTTTTATATAGGGCAAGCACAACAGCAAGAGAAGCTACTGAGCGAATTTTAAAAATGTCCATCCCTGAAAGAAGAATACCTGCCATAGAGCATATTATTGCATATAAAAAATTTTTCTTTTCCTTGTTCGCAATAACCCAGCCTATTCCTGTAGGCATTATTATTCCCCATATTTCCACTCTGCCCGCCAGCAATCCTATTATTGCAAGAATTATAGTTTTAGAATAGTTGTCCTTTGTTTTTTCTCCTATTCTCTTATATGTAAGTATTTCTGCTGTTTTCATTTGTATGCCCCCTTTAATTACCATTTTTTCCCACTTAAAAATTATAACATCTTAGATAGGGTGTTTTTTGTCGGATTTGGGGATGCTTTTAAAAATAAAAAATAAAATTTATTACAAAAAATTTATTTTTTTAAAAATTATTGACAATATATTGACCAAACTGCTTTTTTAGTGTAAAATATACTGGTACAAAAATTTTAAAGGAATTGTAAATTTATGAGAATGCGACGAAAACCAAACAGAGATATAAGGCTTGAAAAATGTGCAGAGCTTCATATTAAAAACCCTGAAATATACAAAGGAAAATGGACAACGCTTTTTGGTAACTCCAACCCTATCCATTTGGAAATCGGTTGCGGTAAAGGAGGATTTATTTCTCAAATGGCAGAAAAAAATCCTGATATTAACTATATTGCTGTAGAGCTTTGTGTTGATGTTGTGATTATGGCAATGGAAAAGGTTATGGGAATGGGGCTTAAGAATGTTTATTTTATAAACTGTGATGCTAAAACTCTAATTGACCTTTTTGAAAAGAGTGAGGTTTCACGAATTTACCTTAACTTTTCCGACCCTTGGCCAAAATCTCATCATAAAAAAAGAAGGCTTACCCATAGAGGATTTTTAGATGTATATAAAGCTATTTTGCAGGAAGGCGGAGAACTTCATTTTAAAACGGATAACAGAAAACTGTTTGAATTTTCATTAAATGAATTTGCGGATTATGACGTAAAAATGCAGAATATATGCCTTGACCTTCATAACAGTAATTTTGAAGGAAATATTATGACAGAATATGAAAAAGCCTTTTCTGAAAAAGGCTTTCCAATATTCCGATGTGAATTAAAATTTTAGATAAAAATAAAAAGCTGAACTGTGTTCAGCTTTTTTTGTTATTATTGAAGAAGGGTGCAAAGTCTGCATCCGTTACAATTTCCTACTCTTTCACCAAATATCAGTGATATTGTATCATAAACCTCTTTTTTCATAAAATGCCTGTTATGAATTACTATATTTTCAGGATTTTTGTTTATTAAAAGACTTATAAGAACATCATCGCTTTCATAATCAGGTTGAAGCTCTCTGGACATTTCCAGTTCAACCTCCCGTGAAATCATTTTATGATTTTCATTATAATAAATATACTCACGATTTTCAGTAACAACAATATTCAGCTCTTTTATCATGGACTGCTGAGTTGAAATATATGAAGACAATAATCCTATAAACTCCTTATATTGTCTTTTAAGTGCAAAATTTTCTGCTCCATAATCTATAATTTCTTCTAGTTCACTTAAATATGGGGAAAGCCTGAAATTCAAAAATCCATCAATATTTAAATATGTGTTTGAAGAAAAATATTCCTGAGTTATTGTTTCAATTATTCTGTTTCGACGCATTACAAACAGCTTTTCGTGGATATCCTCCTCATTTTTAATGGCCTTTATAATATCCTTTGCCATTTGTCTTTTGTCTGTAGCAGGAAGTGTTTTATAGTTTTTATCAATTATTCTTTTTACCTGAATATTTTCCAGATTTTCTACAATATATTCACGCACTCCGCGAATTATATCCTTCAGCTTGCTTTCTTCCTGAAAAACG
>JAZOVB010000138.1:0-1127 GCA_045658425.1 Clostridia bacterium
GTTTTCCGATAAGGCGTATAGCGGTATAACTGAAATGCGTGAAAGCATTATGCAAATGTTTGCTATATCTAAGGATGCTTTTGTAAACTTAAATAAAGAAGAATTACCTGAGCTTGCTATTTTAGAAGAAACAGTTGACGGTAAGAAAAAGGCACTTATATCAAGCCACTTTGCACGTCTTGCCGAAGGCAACTGCAGCGCCGATGTAAGCCCTTATTATTCATCAATAATATCGGGACTTGAGCGTGTTGCCGACCACCTTGTAAATGTTGGTTTTAGTATAGTAAGTCCTACCGGTTCTCAGAAAGTGGATGCATAAAAAAAGACACTTTCGCAAGATAAGTGTCATAGTAGGTTACATACTTTAAACCAATCTCAAGGATAATATAACTTGCCGAAAGGCGAATATAACAGAGGCACACTTCCTTACGGAGTGTGCCTCTTTGGGTGCTTTTTTATTTCAACAAATCGTCATACTGGCCTTTATCTTTATTCCTTTTATATAGAACAAAGCGTGTGCCGATTACCTGCACGCTTTCGCTTTCGGTATCTTCTGCTAACTGAAATGCAGCTTCGCGAGCAGTTATGGGTGAATTTTCAAGCACCCTTATTTTAATAAGTTCGCGAGCATTTAAGGCATCAAGCACCTGACGCACAAGGTTATGGTTAATGCCATCCTTACCTACCTGAAGTATTGTATCCATTTTATTTGCACAGCCACGAAGACGGGCGCGTTGTTTGCTTGTAAGCATATATTTAAACTTCCTTTTTTATTTTTATTCATTTTACACTGTTTTTAAAATACGGTCAACATAAAAATTCACATTTTTCAATTATTACAAAAATATTACATTGACATTTGTTTTTTTATCATATATAATGTATTTACAATGAATTTTTAAATTTTATGGAGGGTTTTTGTATGAAAAAGTTTTTTAATGATTTTCTTTCTGATCCAGCTACACGTTCACTTTCATCAATTATCGCAGGGTTGTTAATAGTTATTTTTCATTCAGTTGCCCTTGATATAGTTGCTTTGGTGCTTGGAAGTATTTTAGTAGCGTTAGGTGTTATAAACGTAATCAAATATTTCAAAGCACCCATGGATATGAATTTTAATTTATTAA
>JAZOVB010000139.1:0-26577 GCA_045658425.1 Clostridia bacterium
TCTGAAGATACGATTATTGATTTAATTTCCTTAAAAACTGCACATCCTTTTTGGGGTGCAAAGAAAATTCGTGAACTTTATGCAAAAACTCATCCTGAAATAACTGTGCCTTCCCTTAGCAGTGTAAACCGTATTTTATCAAAAGCAAACCTTGTAAAGAAACGTAGAGTTAAGCCTCCAACAACAGATTGCCGACGATTGCATCAACATATTCAACCCAAGGAAGTAAACGATGTATGGGCAATTGATTTTAAAGGTTGGTGGAAATCTGACGGTGAAATATGTGAGCCATTTACAGTAAGAGATTTGGTTTCCCGAAAAATCCTTTGTGTTAAACTTATGCAGTCAAAATCTTCTCAAGCCGTTCGTGAAGTTATGACTGAATTATTTAAACAATACGGATTACCCAAAGTAATACGAAGCGACAACGGTACACCTTTTTCTTCGCCAAACGGCTTATTGACATTAACCTGTCTTTCCGCCTGGTGGATAACGCTGGGGATTATTCCGGATCGCACCGAGAAAGGAACTCCCGGACAAAACGGTTCTTTGGAAAGGATGCATGCTGATATAGCCAGAGAAATCCAAGGTAAAATATCCGGTGGCATTAAAGCAAATCAATTAGTTTTGGATGCCTGGGTTGAAGAATACAACTCTGTCCGCCCAAACGAAGCTCTTGGTATGAAAACTCCCGATGAAGTATATACTCCATCACCAAGAAAATATATTGGTGATTATGATGACATAGAATATCCTGTAGGTTTTGAACATCGGAAAGTCATCGGCAGCGGGGAAATTATCATCAATGGAATTCGCGTAGTCATAGGTTATTCCTTAAGAGGTTTAACTGTAGGGTTGAAGTGCATAGATGAAAAATCTTATCATGTTTTTCTTGCAGATTTTCTTCTCGGAACATTAGATACTATTTCGTATTGCTTTATTCCTTTAGAAAAGTTAGAATAGTAATATAATTAATGGTTAGGGCAAAAACACTTTCTGTGTTTTCACCCGATTCAATTATATATTATTTTCATTTTGTCAAGGTAGTATTGCAAGATTACGCATTGCGAAACCTTGCAATCTCCACCTTGACAAAGGGCTTACCTGCACTTACCACCGACTTACCTATGTGCTGACACAAATTACTTACCTATGTGCTGATTTTACAATAATGCGTTGATTATTGTCAATTTTACATATCGCATTACCACTTCCAAGGAATAATTCTCCTTTATTTGCTTTTATGAATTTTTCTAGTGAATTAAGGCCTATTCCACGAGTATATTCCATATTTGCTGTATTTTGAGTTGAATTGCCATCGCCTAATGCCCATGTAATTGCTTCGGAATCACTAACTTGTTTGTTTAAATAATTAGATACATTTTTTGAAATCCCTACACCTGTATCATAAATTGAAACTATATAGGTGTCTCGCTTTGAATTCCAATATGCACAATAGTATACTCTAATGTTTGATTTTTCTTGAATTCCACTATGATCTTTTGCATTATTAAATATTTCACCTATAATAGAAAACAACATTCCACGATCATTATCTTCTAGATTTATAGGAAGTTGTTTTAAAATAGCGTCTATACATTTCTCGACATCCTTTCCTTCATAGGTTTTCCAATCTATCGATTGAAAGGGGACTGCCATTGAGTTGGTTTTCACATTTTTTGTATTCCCATAATATTTATCTATGCCAACATCTTGTATATAACGCTTGCCATTTTTTATATTATAGGTAATTTTAACATTTTTATTATAAAAATTCCCATAATGTGGAAGGCTTCCAAACAACGTAGAAACTACTGGTGAAATATATGTGGTGTTTTCGCAATGTATTCTTATATTTGCAAAGTTACTGTTCCTTATTTCATTTTGGATTTGAGCAAACTTTTCAAAAGATGATATACCATTTCGATATTCTTTGTTCATTGTTATTATATGTTCATTTTTCACAACATTACACCTTTATATTCCTATTTATATAACAATCATTTGACTATAATAATTCTACCATACTAGAATAATCTTGTCAATAAACTAAAATTATAAGAATTTTAGTAAAATTGATGAAATACAGTGTATCCTAAATAAATTATTTCATATATGATTAATGCTCAAAAATGTTTTTCTGATAGATTGCATTCGAAATAGTAGATCTTTAAAATGTTAGTATTTCATTAGTGCTGTACGAATATTAATGTATCTTATCTATTATCTATTTTTAATAATAAAAAAAGAGCCTTTCAGCTCGTTTTTTTAACTAATTGCCCATAAGTGGTGCTAACACATAACACTTACCTAGAAGATGGCACTTAATGGGACTTACTTTCAGTATCAACATTATATCATAGGAAATTTATTTTGTCAAGCACTAGCAATAAGGAAACTTAAAGACGCCTTTTAATACCTTTGCCCTTTGTGCTTTTTTTATAATATCGCTGTATTTTTCAGGGTTAAAACAGTATGAATAAAATATATTAGAAAATACATCTGCTATTTGAATATAAGTATTATTTTCTGAATCAAAATAGTTAACATGTATTTCTTCGGTTAATTCTTCGTCTAAATGCAATTCCGTATTCAAATAATCTTCTAATGAATTCTTGCTTTCATTTTTTTGATTTCTATTATCAAATTGTATAATATATTCACTATTTGGAAGATACTTCTTTTTCAAAAAATATATTAATTTTAATTTGTATAAATAATTAAAAGCTCGAGCCGTGTTTTTATATAAATTAGGTTTCACTTTAGAATTTAATACTTTTAGGTAATATACTTCAAATATGTTGCTCCTGCAAAAATAATTCACAAAGTTTTCTTTCATTTCATAATCAAAACAAGAACCTTTTAATTCTTTGAATTTGCTTCCGCAAAACATTTTCCCGTCATCTAATGTTTTTAACTTTTCAAAATATTTAGACACAAATCGTTTATATACTCTTTTTAACTTTTCTACATCATTAACCTTTATCGTACATATAACAAAATATGGGAAAGCATCAGCATGCTCACATGACATTGAGCCAGATTCATCAACGTATAAGTGTTCCAAAATACCCCACCTTTCGACAAGTATATTTTACACTTATCTAGGCTGAATGTCAATATAGAGGAGTATAATTGCCTAAAAGACTATGCCATTAATATGACATTTACCTGGTAAATAGAGTTTTTTAGGACTTACTTTTATACTCCCAATTAAAAGTATATATAGAAACAATAGAAATTATTCATTAATAAAATTTAGTAAGTATCTATCTTTATATATATCCTCCATCTTGGGATGTATATAATTTGAAAGTGCAGATAAATATTTGTTTAAATTGTGCTCAATTCCGTAGTAATCAAGAATCTCCCTTAAAAATGATATGGTTGACTTTTTATATTTTTTTACTGAAGTAACCGCTTCAAATGCATTTGAATTGAAAGAAGAAGCCAAACCTTCAGCGAATTTGATAAATTCGGAATAATTTATATCCTGTATTGTATTAAAATTCTGAAGAACTTCCAGCCCTTGTACCATACTTGTAATTTCCTTTGAAAATTCAAGAGGCATTTGATGAACTACAATGTTTCTTATTGATTTAGTCATACCTTCAAGTGCAGAAGACATGATTGTAACCGTTTTTGATATTTGAGTTGTTAAATTCAAATTGTTATATAGGGTATAACCAATTACTGTTCCTTTTTTGTTTTCTGTATAGGCAGTAATAATATCTTTTTCAGATGGTGGAACTATTCCATATTTACTTACTTTAGGAATGTGATAAGTTCCTTTTGCTATATTAACAAGTTCTCCCGCTTCGCACATTCTTTGTAATGTTTTATAGTATGCCGCTTCACTGATTTTTCCAGATAACTTTTCTTTATATAGCTTGCTTGCCATTATTAATTCATTTTCTTCATATCTTCCAATGGCTTCCTTAACTATCAAACAACTTTTCATATTTCTGCACCTCCTTATAGTTTTCTTGTTATTATTATATTAAATCATACACAAAATGTCAAGTAAAAACAAAATCTACTTGACATTTTGTGTATAATTAGTATTAGAAAAAATGAAATTTTAATACATTGAAGTTAAAAATGTTATGTATTTAATTTATGTTACCCAAAAAAAATAAAAAAGGATGATGTTTCTTTCAAGTCCAAGTCTGAAGTTGATAACAACTCGCTTGGGGAAACATCATCTACTAATAATATATTGCTAACGTCAATTAAGTTTCATCCACTTATCATCCATAAACCAATTTTTAAACTCATCGGCAGAAATTTCATCATTTCTGTATGCGGTGAGTTTTTCTCTTGATTTGATTTTCCAAACTTCAAATTCTGTTTTAAGAAGAGGGTTACGGATGACTCTTGTATTATAGCGTCTGCGAGCAGCGTAAAATTTGGCTTCGATATCCGATAGATTGTTTTTGTAGGCATTATTTGCACCAACATCAGAGCATCTATCTTTGACTTCAGGAATAAATCTGTCGCAATAGAGGGAGTCTATTCTTCCTTTTGGAACAAATGGCAAATTGCAGTTTTTACATAATTTAATCGGTAAATTGTTTTTTAACACGGTATGGAATTCATAATATATGAATTCCAAGATTGTATCCGCATACACGGCATCAATAATCTCATCATTTTCCGACGGACTGGATACAAATATTTTTGAATTTTGAGCTTTGCCAATATTTGCTCCTGAACCACAATTAAAAGTCATTCTCATATAAAACGATTTTCGTATATTATCCAATGAATGCAGGCGTGATTTACCGGTGTAACCATCGGAAACATTACATAAATCAAAAACATCATCTTTCAGATACTTGATGTCATCTAAAAAATCATTAAGCATAAATTTGACACATAAATTCCAAAAATTTAGTTTGTAATCGGTTTGTTGGGGAGAAACATTTATAATTGAAATCGCCTCAAAAAGTAGTGTTATTTGTTCTTTCTTAAAATAGCTTATAAAATGCGTCAGATAACTAGGTGCATATCGTGGATGCAGTTTGTTGATCATTTCAATCAATTTATGAACTATCCCGCGAAGATAAATACAATAACTATCCACATTGAATAAAGCATTTTCAAATTTATCATAGGATTTATCTGATTTCATTTGGTCAAGATAATCAATGTATGAATTGATAAGATTATCAAAAACAATAGTTGTTTCATCGGGTTTTATGTTAATAGCTGCGGCGAGAGAATACCCGACAGGGAATTCGGCACCAATGTAGCGTGGGTGATAGAGGTTGTCATTAAAAGCAAATTGTAAAGCTGTCCCCATGTTATGTACAGCATAAAATGGTTGCATATTTCAACACCTCCTTGTTTCGATAAATATTTTCAATAACAATTATATACAAACTATTGACAAATGTCAATGTCTATGTTATTATGTATGCAATGGAAAAACAAAATAAAACTCACATACAATGCGAATACGGAGGTGATGGCGTTCAACGAGGTGAAGTTTTATGTACAATAGACAAAATCTGAAAAGAATGCCTATCAATGAAAATACGATGCAATCAAAATATTTTGTCGGTAACAAAGTGTATATTGTAAATAGCTGTTTTAATGGTAAAGAGCAGTTAGATGATTTACTTTATAACATTTTTTACACTAAATCGATTGCACATAAAGAATGTAGGAAACGAGAATAGACAAAAATTAAAAAATGAGTTATAATACTTATGCAATCATTTTATATCGTGTCCTACAAATGTAGGAGGAAATTTCAATGAAGATAAATAATTACGATGTAGGAATATACTGTCGTCTATCAAGAGATGACCGTAATGGTAACCAAGAGAGCATGAGTATTGCTAATCAACGACAAGTTCTTGTTGATTATGTTAAGGAAAAGGGGTGGACTTTAAAAGAGTGTTACATTGATGATGGTTATACAGGCGCAAATTTTGACAGACCAGATTTTCAACGTATGATTAATGATGCTGAAAATGGTATAATCAATTGCATAGTTACAAAAGACCTTTCCAGACTTGGCAGGGATTATATCACTTCCGGATATTATACGGAGAATTATTTCAAAGAGCATAATATAAGGTTTATTGCAATAAATGATAATGTTGATACAGTAAACGATGATAGTGAAATTGTTGCCTTTCATCATGTTCTTAATGAATTGTATCCGAGACAAGTATCTAAAAAGGTACGACAAGTTAAAAAGAAAAGTGCCCAGCAGGGTAAATTCATGGGCAGTCAGGCTCCTTACGGATATATGAAATCTCCGGAGGATAAACATGTTTTGATTGTTGATGAAGAAGCGGCAATTATAGTGCAAAGACTTTTTACTGAATTTGCCAATGGCAATAGTGCTAGAATGATGGCAGACAAATTAAACGAAGAAGGTGTAAACACTCCAAGATTTTATTATTATGAAAAACTTGGAAAGAAAAATCCATTAACAAAAGAAAAGAATGTTTGGGGGAGCGCTACTATATTACAACTTTTAAGAAATCGGGTTTACATAGGTGATATGGTGCAGGGAAAACGAGAGGTTATATCGTTTAAAACAAAGAAAAGGCGAAATGTTGCTCCTGAAGACTGGATAGTGGTTGAAAATACACATGAGCCTTTAATAGAAAGAGAATTATGGAATAGAGTTCAGGAAAAATTAAGTCAGCATCATAAAAAAATCAGACGGACAAAAATAGATACGGTTGGTTTGTTCTCAGGTATAGTAAAATGTGCTGATTGCGGTATGCCGCTTGCATATATGCGAAAGAAACTTAAAAACAGTGAAAAAGGTGTTTATCGATGTAGCCGGTATAATAACAATGGTAAAAATGCTTGTTCTTCACATTATATTGATGAGGAATATCTCAGCACTTTCGTAATGTATGATATAAGAAATTATGGTCAACTTGCAACAAGCCAAAGAGAAGACTTGGCAGAAAAACTTTATAAAACATTGAAAAAAACAAACAGTTCCGAAATCATTATGATAAGCAAAAAAATACAAAATACTGAGAAAAGGCTATCTGAGTTAAATGATAGAATAAAAAGTCTTTACGAGGATAAATGCCTTGGTAAAATTCCGGAGGATATAGCTCTTAGTCTTATAAAAGATTTTACTTTGGAAAAAAGCGAACTTGAGAGTAAATTGCCAAAACTAAAAAAAGAAATGGTTGAAACGAACGAAATTGTCGGAAACATCAATGAATGGCTTGATATGATTTCGGCATACGAAAAAATTGAGAAACTAGACCGTGAGATTGTGTGCGGTTTGGTTGATAGTATAACGGTATTTGAAAAAAATAAAAGCGAAAAATCTACAGTACAGGAGATAAAAATAGAATACAGATTTATCAAAAATCTTTTGCAAAAAGAGAAAGAGGACATTGCTTGATTCCTCAAACAATATCCTCGCAGTTCATACAAATACACTTGATAGCGACAAAAAGTGTATTTAAGTTTTGGCGGAGAAGGAGGGATTTGAACCCTCGCGCCGGTTTCCCGACCTACACCCTTAGCAGGGGCGCCTCTTCGGCCTCTTGAGTACTTCTCCATAACCGAAAAATAAAATGATATTTAATTTATTTTGGGCAGGTTTTTATAACCTGCCCAAAGTCTGGCAGAGAGGAAGAGATTCGAACTCTTGGCACTTTCGTGTCACTGGTTTTCAAGACCAGCTCCTTAAACCACTCGGACACCTCTCCACATCAGTGCAATTTATTATATCAAATTAAGATAGCTTTGTCAATATGTTTTTTATATTTTTTTGCAAATATTTTGCTGGTTTTTTTGCACATTTTTGATGTTTTTGTATTGTAATTTTAGGTGTAAAGTGATAAAATATTCTTGGGAAGCCTTATTTTAAAGGAGTTAGATGAGTTTTATGGAAGAACAAAATATTAAAACTTACGTGGTAATTAAACACAAATATGATAATAAAACTGATGTTTTGGATGATCATACACATGATTTTTATCAGCTTATGTATATTTCGTCCGGTGAAGGTACTGTTATTGTTGCTAAGGAAAAGCTTCAGGTTAAACCGGGGGACGTGATTTTCATAGCACCTAATGTTGAACATGGAGTTGACGTCTTTCAATCTTCTATGACTACTTATGAAATTAAATTTGGTATTTTTAATAAAGAGCTTGATGATATTGCCCGCAATGTGGGAGTGCTTTATTACGAAGAGGATAATCGAATTAAAAATCTTATACTTAAGATAATAGACGAATGTACAGAATGTTATCCTTACTACAAAAAAAGTGTTGAAAATTTCATTTTTCAGATTATTATTTACTTAACCCGTCAAAAAAGTTTTAGAGCCGATAGTCCGGAAACCATAAATATTTCTAATGAGCATAACTCTTCAATTGCTTCCAAAATAAAAACATATATAGATTTTAACTATTTAAAAAAAGTGTCTTTAGTGGAGCTGGCGGATAAATTCTGTGTATCTAAATCTCACCTTTGTCGTGAATTTACAAAGAATTTTGGTATGTCTCCTATAAAATATCTTAATAATTTAAGAATGGAAAAGGCTAAGGAGCTTTTATCCATAAGCGACTATTCAATTTGCGAAATAGCTTATTGTGTAGGCTTTAATGATATTCACTATTTTTCCAGATATTTTAATAAGCAGGAAGGAATAAGTCCTGCTGCTTATCGTAAAAAGATTAGAAATGAACTGGTAATAGATTTTACTTAGAAAGGAATTTAAAATGAATAAAACTCCCAATTCGCTCAGGAAACATATAGGAATATTCGGAGATACCAATTCGGGTAAATCCGCCCTTTTTAATAAAATAATCAACCAGGAACTTGCACTTGTATCCAATAAGGAGGGGACTACCACCGACCCTGTAAAAAAAGCTATGGAGCTTATAGGCTTTGGCCCTGTTGTGTTTGTGGATACTGCGGGAACAAGTGATTTTACCGAGCTTGGTGATTTAAGAAATACAAAAACCAAGGAGCTTTTAAGTCAGGTAGATTTTGCACTTCTTGTTTGCGATATAAGAAATTATAACGCTGACTCTTATAAAGAGCTTATCAAATCACTAAAAAAATATAATACAGGCTATATTACTGTTATTTCAAAGTCAGATTTGCTTACAGATTCCGATATTAAAAAAGCAAATGAGCAGTTTGAAAATCCTTATTTCGTATCAGCGGAAACCGAATATGGAGTTGACGAGCTTAAAACGGTTATAATAGAAAGGCTTAAGACTACCGAAAAGGAAACAGGTCTGTTAGACGGTCTGGCAAATACAGGGGATAATATCGTGCTTGTTATTCCTACCGATTCAGAAGCTCCGGAGGGGCGACTTATCTTACCGCAGGTGCAGACCATAAGAGCCTGTCTTGACAAAGGGGCATTTTGCCATATTGCAAATGAAAACAATCTGACAGAATTACTGGATAAAATTAATGCCGATCTTGTAATTACCGATTCCCAAGCATTTAAAAGAGTTAATGAAATTGTACCTGAGTATATACGGCTTACCTCCTTTTCAATGCTTTTAGCAAGACAAAAGGGAGAGTTTTCTCTTCTTTTTAAAGGCGCAGAGTCTATAGAAGCCCTGCAAGACGGCGATAAGGTGTTAATCAGTGAGGTTTGTACTCATAATACCTCTCACGAGGATATAGCAAAGGTAAAAATCCCTGCACTTTTAAAGAAAAAAACGGGCAAAAATCTTAATTTTGAATTTTCTTCCGGATTTTCTTTCCCAAATAATTTAAAAGACTATGCTCTTGTAATTCATTGCGGAGGATGTATGATAACGAAAAAAGCAATGTGTCAAAGACTTAAACTTGTAAATGAGTCAAAAGTTCCCGTAACCAATTTCGGCGTTGCCTTGGCTTATCTTACAGGGGCTTATAAAAGACAGAAGTTTTTACTTGAAACCTGATAAAAAGGAAGTGAGCTGAAATGAGAAAAATTTGTGTTTTGCTTATATTTTTAATTGCAATAAATTCCATTCCCGGATTTTCTCAGGCGAAAAACTATCAGGCTGATATTGTGTTTTCAGAGAACTTTGAGGGTGATTTATCAAGATGGCGTTTGTTTTTTGAAGGCGGCAGAATAAAGATATATGAAAAAGACAGCTTTGTTAATAGATTTGTTGAAATGACTTTAGTTCAAAGTGATGTTGACTCTGCACACCGTTCCCGTATTGAAAGTATTGCTTTTCCTGTAAAAGGCGGAGAAACCTATACTGTTGCGGCAGATATGCGGGGAACAGGAGAACAAATGGGATATATTGTTTTTCTTGATGAAAAGGGACACCGACTTGACAATATGGGATATAAATTCGGCGGTGAGTCCAGTGACGAAAAATGGCGTTGCGAATATTCCTTTGTTGAAGCGCCTGAAGCTGCTAAAAAAGCATCTATAATCCTTATGGGGAACAAAATTACTTGCGATTACGATAATGTAATAGTATGCAAAGGCATAGTAAGTTTTTCTTCTAAATATGACAACCGAAAAAAATATTCTCCCTTAGCAACCGATAATTCGATTACCGAAGCGGAAAAATATGATTTTGTATTTTCCGAAACCTTTGAAACGGGAAATTTAGAAGACTGGACTTATCCTGATATTAAATCAGTGGGAAAGGTAAGAAAAACCGATGCAAATCCGTCAACAGGCAGAAAATCTCTTATCATAAAGGATGATATGATAAATAAAATTGTGGGAATAAACACTCCTTATTTTAATGTATGGCAAGGTGCTAATTATGAATTTTCTGCGGATATTTATAAACAGGAGGTTTCGCATAAATCGGTTGATGTTAAACTTAATTTTTACGATTTAAATGAAAATATAATACATTCCGTAACTTTAAATTCTACGGAAAAAGGCTGGAAAAAATATTTGGCGGAAGTAGTTGTTCCGTATGGAGCGAAAAAAGCCAATATATCCGTTGAAAGCGGAAGCGGCTCATCGGTAGCCTATGTTGATAATATTTATGTAGTCAATAAAACGGTGGTAACCCCGGGGGGAATGGGACCTCATAAATTTATAAATACAGACTTAGACAACACTATCCTGACAGGAAAAATGTTTTTATAAACGGAACTTTTTTTACAGAATTTGGTCTAAATAAAAAAAAGGAGATGTTTTATATGAAAAAAATAATTTCTGTAAGTTTGATAATAGCCATGGTGCTTTCGCTTGGAATTTCTGTGTTTGGTGCACAGTCGGAAAGTGAAGAAATAAGCAGAATACTTTCTGTTATCAAAGAAAGAATAGGCTCTACCGAAGAATATGATGAATTTGTTTCCTCCGTATCGGAAAACGGCGGCGTGAAGCAGTATACGTTTAGATGGTCAAGCTCTGCAGGGAATTTGAATGTTACGGTATCGGAAAGCGGTGTAATACTTTCCTTTAATAAATATGATAACAACAAGCCTTATTCTGCTGCAAAGCCCTCTATAAATAAGATGTCTCAGGGGGAGGCAATAAGCAAAGCGCGTTTGCTTATTGGCAAAATCAATCCGGATATTATAAATGATTTAAGATTATATGCCAATACCTATGACAGTCTTTATGACCAAGGATTTTCTTTTCGTATTCAAAGATTGTATCACGGCGTTGATGTAGTGGGAGATACTGGTTATATAAGAATAAATAAAGATGCAACCGGGATTGAAAGCTTTAATTTAAAGTTTACCGAAAATGTTAAGTTTGATGATTTATCAAAGATTATAGACAGAAACACAGCCATTGAAAAATATAAAAGTGAGCTTGGAATGGTCTTAAGCTATAAGATTGATAATGACAAAGCAATATTGCAGTATGCCTCAAAATATTATGATAAGTACATAAGTGCAATAACCGGAGAAGCCATCAAACCGATTATGCCTGAATATAATATATTTAAAAATGAAGCTTCAATGGATTCTGTTACAATGGGCGGAGGTGGCGGAGGAAGCCAGTTTACCGAAGCAGAGCTTAAGAATTTAGAAGTAATGAATTCTCTTATTTCAAGAAAAGAAGCAGAAGAGCTTATTAAAAGCAACCAGCTTCTCAATGTGCCCGAAGACGCCGAATTAGGTTATTTCAGTACCAGCTATAATTCTGTTACAAAAAAATATTTTTATGGTATGGAATTTGTAAGTAAGGACTTTTCCGCTTTCGCTTATATGGATGCGAAGAACGGGGATTTAATAACCTATAACCGTTATGATAAATATGAAAACGAAGAGCATAAGGAAAATCTTACTCTTGCAAAATCCTATGTACAAAAACTTGCACCCGAATATTACAAGGCAGATGAAACTAAGGATTACCGTTTTGAAAAGATAAATAACAATACCTATACTTTTTTAAGATATAAAAACGATATTCCTTGCTTTGATAACAGAATTTATATTACCTTTAATAATAATGGAGAAATTATAAGTTATAATATAAGCTGGTCGGATGTGGAATTTGATTCGCCGGAGGGAGTGCTTTCTCATAACGATGCCTGTGACGGTATGATAGGGGAGTGCGGTTACGGATTATATTATATTCCTGCCTGCTCTGAAGAGGGGATGAAGAATCCCGATATAGCTTATCTTGTTTATGACACAACGAATAAAAATACCACTATTGACGCTAAAACAGGTAAGATAATAAAGGATTATGAAGAAGAAAAAGAAATTGGAAACTATAAGGATGTAGATGGTCATTACGCAGAGGACATAATAAAAACTCTTGCCATTTACGGAATAGGCTTTGAAGGGGATAAATTTGAGCCTGATAAAATTATTACCGGGGAAGAATATATTGCTCTTTTAACATCTGCCCTTAAATACGGTGAAGGCGTTAACTTAACCAAAGCAAGTATTTTAACAAGCCGTTACGAAACAGCTATAAGAAACGGTATTATAAATGATGAAGAAAAAAATCCCAAGGAACCCATCACAAGAGAAACTGCAGCAGTTTATATGGTAAGAGCATTAGGCTTTGATGAGGTTGCTTCCATTGAGGGAATTTATGTATGTGAATTTACGGATGTTACAAAAAACACAGGGTATATAAGTATCTTAAACGGCATGGGGGTTGTAAATGGTTTTGACGGTAAATTCAATCCTGATAAATTTATAACCCGTGCGGATGCAATGATTATGATTTATAATTATCTTAGCAAATAAAGGGGGAAAAGAAAATGAGATTAGATAAAAATGCACTTGATAATATTCTTTTGGGAGCTTTGAAAACAGAGGAAAAAGACGGATATATATCAATACTGAGATTTTCCGAGAGTCAGCGTAAGTTTTATGATGAGCTTAGTGATGGACTGCTTATGAGCCGTGTTGACTCAACTGCTTCGGTTAAAATGGAATTTTATACCAAAGGCGGTGAAATATCCTTTGATTTTAAGATTTTCCCCGGAACAAAAAGGGAATACTATTCCATAGATTTACTTGAGGACGGACACTATCGCTATAATTTAAGTGAAGAAAAAAATGAGACGGAAAATACCTTTAAATATACCGTGCCTGTATCTGATATATTAAAAAAGATAACAATATATTTCCCCACAACAGTAATTATGCAAATTAAAAATGTTAATCTTCCCGCAGACTTTCTTCCTCATAAAAGAAGTAAAAAAGTTCTTGTGTTGGGAGATTCACTGTCACAGGGATATAATCCTATGCATTTTCAGAATACCTGCATAAATGTACTTTCGGATTACTTTGATGTCAATCTTATAAATCAGGCAGTGGGCGGTCAGATATTCCGAAGCGAAGTGGCTGAAAAAACAGTTGATGATCCGTATTTCATCTTTGTAAGCTACGGGATAAATGACTGGGTTTCAGGACGGCTTAATAATGGAATAAATGCAAGAGAGCTTGTTCTTAAGCTTAAAGAAATATATCCGGATAAAAAAATAGTTTTTATTCTTCCTCCTGATAACAATTACCTTGAAAAGAAAAGAGAAAACGAAGATATTACAATGGAATATGAGAAAAATCAGGATACATCTACCATAGAAGATGTGAGAAATATTTTATATAATGCCACTAAGGATATTGAAAATGTGATACATATAAATGCAAAGGAATTTGTACCTCAGTATCCTGAATGCTTTTATTCGGATAATGTTCATTTTACCGACCTTGGAAATGTTTTTTTCGGGAACGAACTGGTAAGGGAGATAGGGGAGGGATTAGGAATTTAAATCCCGTAGGGATTTAAATTACAAATTACAAATGAAGGATTGAACCGACATGCCATTCGGCGTCGGTTCTTTTTGTTGCCGGGTATTGGTAGGGGCGGATATTATCCACCCGCGTATAAGTTAATCAAAAAAACGGCGTGCCGGGGGTCGTCACGCCCTACCGAAATCATATGGATATCAGTACTTAAAAAGCAGGAAAAATTTCTGGGATATGAGATACATCCAATTCATTTTTTGTTCAAAACGCAAAGCATTTTATACATTACCCATAAAAAGCGTACAAAAAAGATGATTATTAAACGAAAAAAGGGTAATAATCACAAAAAGTGATTATTACCCGTAAGCAGGATGCTGTATTAAGATACTGCGAGTGTTTTTTCGTTTAATAGGCGCTTTTTTTACGCTTTTTTATATTTCGGTAGCTTCCCATAAGCCGTTAATATATGTAGCACCTAAAGCTCTGTCATAAAGTCCGTAGCCGGGTCTTCCTGTTTCGCCCCAGATCATTCTTCCGTGGTCAGGACGGATAAAGCCGTCAAATCCGTTGGTCTTTAAGATTTTAACGATTTTCTTAATATCAAGTGAACCGTAAGCACCGAAATGAGCGGTTTCTTCAAAGCTTCCGTCTTCATAGTTCTTAACATTTCTTATGTGCATAAAGTGAATTCTGCCCTGCTTGGAGTTTTTATCTACAAGGTATGGGATATCGTTGAAATCACAGCAACCAAGAGAACCTGTACAGAAGGTTAAACCGTTATACTCGTGGTCATAAAGCTTTAAGAAACGGTCAAGATTTTTTTCACAGGTGATAATTCTCGGTAAACCAAAGATTGGGTATGGGGGATCATCAGGGTGAATAGCCATCTTAACATCTGATTCAATTGCAACCGGCATAATAGCATCAAGGAAATATTTAAGGTTTGCAAACATATCCTCTTCGGTAACAGTGCTGTATTCATCAAATAAGTTCTTAAGGTCTTCTTTTTTGTAGCTTGAATCCCATCCTGGTAATGCTAATTCACCGGTTAAAGGATCCATTTTTTCCAACTGGTCCTTGTAGTAAACAAGAGCGTTGGAGCCGTCAAATAACTCTTTGTCAAGCTGAGTTCTTGTCCAGTCAAAAACAGGCATAAAGTTATAGCAGATACATTTGATTCCAGCCTTGCCAAGTCTTCTGATATTTTCTTTATAATTTTCAATATATCTGTCTCTTGTGGGTTTTCCAAGCTTAATATCCTCGTGAACGGGAACACTTTCTATAACATCAAATTTAAGTCCTGCATCTTCAACAGTTTTCTTAAGCTCTGCTATTCTTTCTTCGGGCCATACCTCCCCAACAGGTACGTCATAAACAGCAGTAACGATGGATTCCATATTAGGTATTTGTCTGATGTAGCCGATTTTAACGGGATCATCATAACCATACCATCTGAATGACATCTTCATTTTAACTCATCCTTTCTTATTCTTTTCTTTTTATATATTGCTTAGGCGGAACGCCAACAATATTCTTAAATGTTCTTATAAAATGCGAGTAATCGTTAAAACCGCATTTTTCACAGGTATCCTTAACATCATACCCCTCGTTTAAAAATTTCTTTGCCTCTGCAATTCTTCTTAATGTTATGTAATTTACAACCGTAGTACCGGTATGCTTTTTGAATATACGACAAAGGTGATTTTTCGAAATATAGTGTTTTTTGGAAAGCTCGTCAAGATTTATATTTAAAAACAAATTATCGTTAATGTATGCAACCACTGACTGAACAACCGCATTACTGGTATAGGTAAGGATGCTGTCGGGTGCTTCATCACAGGAAAGATACCTGTTAATAAGCACTGTGGCTTTTATGGCGTTGACATTGGACATAATATCGTCACCGAAATCATCATTTCGTTTAAAGGAATTGAAAATACTTATAAGCTCCATTGCCTGTTCGTCTGTAAGGGAAACCTGTCTTTTAAACTTTACTCTGTCATAAAAGCAACCGGAAAGGTCGGTTTGTGAAGTAGAGTTAAGCAGTAAAAAACGCGGATGAAGTTTAAAAACATATCTTTCGCAAAAAACACCGGGTTTTTCTAAAAGCTTATGAATTTCAAACTGATTAACCACCAGCATATCATTTCGGTTAGCAGAAAACATAGAGTCGCCGATTAAGAATTCCTGACCGTTGCTTAAGCATAAAAAAACCTCACAACAATCGTGAATATGCATATTCCTAACCTGTTCTTCCTTATTTGAATAAAAGACAGCAAAAGTTTTTGAGTTGACACATTCATCAGTGCCGTCTTGCGTAAATTTATCAAAATACTTTGCCATAAAATCATCTCCTGCCAATTGCCAATTTTACGAGAATATTCTATCACAAACCATAAAAAAATTCAATAATGCATTTTCTATAATCAAAATACGCAATATTTTTGTATAAAAACAACAAGACTTTGCATAAATAATATTGTATAATAAAGAAAAAATGAAAAAAACAAGGATAAGGTGATTAAAATGAAAAAAGTTGTTACTTTTGGTGAAATCATGTTAAGACTTAAGAGCCCCGGTATGGAAAGATTTTTCCAGTCCCCAAGCTTAGAAGCTACTTTCGGTGGTGGAGAAGCTAATGTTTGCGTATCTTTGGCAAACTATGGTATGGAAACTGCTTTCGTTACAGCTCTTCCTAAAAATGATGTTGCTAATGCTTGTATCAGAGAATTAAGAGGATTTGGTATCGATGTTTCCAATATTGCTTTCAATGACGGAAGAGTTGGTATTTATTTCCTTGAATCCGGCGCTAACCAGAGACCTTCAAAGGTTATATATGACAGAGCTTACTCTTCAATCGCAATTGCTAAGAAGGGCGAAATTGACTTTGTAAAAGCTTTTGACGGAGCTACATGGTTCCACATTACAGGTATTACCCCTGCTATTTCAGAGTCTGCTGCTGAACTTTCATTGGAAGCAGTTAAAACCGCTAAGAAAATGGGTCTTACAGTTTCTTGCGACTTAAACTACAGAAAGAACCTATGGAAGTACGGTAAGGAAGCTAAGGAAGTTATGAGAGAGCTTACAAAGTATGTTGATGTTATCATCGCAAACGAAGAAGACTGTCAGAAATCTTTAGGTATTGAAAACAACTCTCATGTTGAGGGCGGTGTTTTAGATACCAAGAAATATGAAGAATTAGCAAAAGAAGTGTTAAAGCAGTTCCCTGATTCCAAGAAAATTGCTATTACATTAAGAGAATCCAAGTCTGCTACACATAATGACTGGTCTGCTTGTATCTACAACGGCGAAGAATTCTATGTTTCCAAGAAATATGAAATCAAGAATATCATTGACCGTGTAGGCGGCGGAGACAGCTTTGCTGCAGGTCTTATCTACGGACTTAATAACTATGAAAAGGATTCCGATGCTTTGGAATTTGCTGTTGCAGCAAGTTGCTTAAAGCACTCAATCTTAGGCGACTACAACAGAGTTTCTGTTTCCGAAGTTACATCCTTAATGGGTGGCGACGGTTCAGGTCGTGTTCAGAGATAATACATAAAAATTTGAAAAACGGCAGGTTTTACCTGCCGACTTTTTGTATAATATAATATTTTATGGTAAAAATAATATTGACAAAGAAAATAAAGTTTGTTACAATTATTATGGAGACTCGGTTTTTGTGGAAAGTCTGTCAGGGAGAATGCGTCGTGGACTGAAAGCGCATTTGAGACGAGTAGTAAATCAGGGAACACTCCGGGTAAGCTGGTGCTTACTTTAAAATTGCATATTTAAAGTGGATGTGAGTTATCACATCAAAGCGGGTGGCACCGCGGGTTAACTGTTAGTTTACTCGTCCCGGGAATATCAGATATTCCCGGGACTTTTTTCTATCTTTTTTAAAATTGGAGGTTATACTATGTACAGAACTCTATTCTGTAACGACATTTGTGACAAACATATAGGCACAACCGTATCTTTGGCAGGATGGGTTGATGTTGTAAGAGACCACGGTGGCGTTATATTTATTGATTTAAGGGATTACACCGGTGTTACTCAGGTGGTTGTTCACAATGAGAAGTTACTGAAAAATGTAAATCGTGAAACTGTTATTTCAGTTACCGGAACGGTTGAACAGCGTGATCCTGATACCGTTAATACCAAAATTGCAACAGGTTATGTAGAGCTTGTTGCCCATTCTCTTACCGTTCTTGGTAAGAGTCAGAATATGCTTCCTTTCGAGGTAAGAGCATCAAGACAAAGTAAGGATGAGCTTAGACTTAAATACCGTTATCTTGATCTTCGTAATCCGAAGAATCACGATAATCTTGTTATGCGTTCAAAAATTATCCGTCACCTCCGTAATAAAATGGAAGAGAAGGACTTTCTTGATATGCAGACTCCTATTCTTACTGCATCTTCTCCCGAAGGTGCACGTGACTTTTTAGTGCCAAGCCGTAAGCATCCGGGAAAATTCTATGCACTTCCTCAGGCACCCCAGCAGTTTAAACAGCTTCTTATGGTGTCGGGATTTGACCGTTATTTCCAGGTAGCTCCTTGTTTTCGTGATGAGGATGCCCGTGCAGATCGTTCACCTGGTGAATTCTATCAGCTTGACTTTGAAATGGCTTTTGCAACTCAGGAAGAAGTTTTAGATGTTTGTGAAGATGTTATCTATGATACCTTTAAAACATTTTCAGATAAGAAAATTACCGAAAAACCATTCAGAAGAATTACCTATAAGGATGCCATGATGACTTATGGCTCAGATAAGCCTGATTTAAGAAATCCTCTTTTAATCTGCGACTTGACCGAATTTTTCTCAGATGTTGATTTTCCTGCATTTAAAGGTAAGCCGGTAAGAGGTATTGTTGCTGACTGTCAGGGTAAGAGTAAGAAATTCTTTGAAGATTCCTTAAAGTTTGCAACATCGGCTGAGGTAGGACTTGGCGGTCTTGGGTATATCACTTTAAAAGACGGTGTTTTTGCAGGACCTATCGCTAAATTCTTAACTGATGAAAAGAAAGAAGAAATAGTGAAGCTTACAGGTGTTAAGGAAGGGGAGACCTTGTTCTTCATCTGTGATGATAAGAAAAATGATACTGAAAAGAAAGCAGGTCATATAAGAACCTGGCTTGCAAAGAAGGAACAGCTTGACTTAATCCGTGACGATGCATTTGAATTTTGTTTCGTTGTTGACTTCCCTATGTATGAAATTGACGAGGAAACAGGGGAAACTATTTTTACCCATAACCCATTCTCAATGCCACAGGGCGGTATGGATTCATTAATTAATAAAGAACCCACCGAGGTACTTGCTTATCAGTACGACCTTGTATGTAACGGTATTGAACTTGCTTCAGGTGCTGTTCGTAATCACGATATTGATATAATGAAAAAGGCATTTGATATTGCAGGATATTCCGAAGCTGAACTAAAATCCCGTTTCAATGCTCTTTATACCGCATTCCAGTACGGTGCACCTCCCCACGCAGGTATGGCACCGGGTATTGACCGTATGGTTATGCTTTTAACCGATGAGGAAAAAATTCTTGAGGTTATTGCCTTCCCGCTAAACGGTAATGCACAGGATTTACTTTTAGGTGCACCAAGTGAGGTTACCAACCAACAGCTTGAGGATGTTCATCTTTTGGGAAGCGGAAGCGCTCTTGCGGGAAGAGGAACACCCACAGCCTCGTCAAAGGGTGTAAGTAATAAGCGTTCTACTTTCTCAAATGCCCAACAGCTTAACCAGTTATCCTTGACAGAAAAAGAAGAAGAGGAAATAACAGGTATATTTAAGGCTATGAGTGAAAAAGAAGAACTGTTAAAGAAAATTGACACTGAAAATGTAGAAGAAATGGTACATGTAATGCCTATGACAAATGTACTTCGTGAGGATACACGTATACAGAATTTCTCAAGAGAAAGTCTGCTTGAAGGTGCCCCCGAAAGAAGTGAAGACAGCTGGCAGGTGCCAAGACTTGTAAAGTGAGGTGTGTGAAATGAAATATTATATGAATGTAATAAATGAAAAAGGGAATATTGCCGTTGATGATACCTTGCTTTATAAAGGTACACCTGCCTGTGCAGGTTCCCGTATATTAGAAGGATTTACTCCGCTTTTTACCGCTGAAGCTGTTACCCGTCTTGAAGAAAAGGGTTATGTAATTTCAGGTAAAACCCATGTGGGTGAATTTGGTCTTGATTTACTTGGTGAGTTTTCCCATTATGATAAAAAGGAAGGCTCTCTTAAAGGTGCTGCGGCAGAACTTGTTGCAAATGAAAGCGTAAAGGCTGCATTGGGAGTTGATATGAACGGATTTCCAAGACGAGCAGCAGCAGTAAGTCAGGTTGATTTTTTAAAGCCTACCTACGGAACTGTTTCCCGTTACGGCGTAATTTCTTGTGCCGCATCCGGTGAACAGGTAGGTGTATATGCTAAAAATGCTGAAGAAATTGCCGAAATTATGAGTGTCATTTCGGGACACGATGAAAAAGATGGCACTTCTTTAAGAACTGAAAAATTTGAGTATTCTGCTTCCTTTGATATTAAAAGGAAAAAGGTTTGTATAATAAAAGAGTTAATGGACAAAGTTGATGATACAACTAAGTCTTATATCAAGGCTTATATTAAAACTCTGGAGGCAAACGGTATAGAGGTGGAGGAAATATCTTCTGATATTTTCGAACTTTCCAATGTTGCATGGCAGATTTTGATGACTGCCGAAACCTGTAATAACGTTTCCCGTTACGACGGTGTAAAATTCGGGCACAGAGCCAAGGAATATAAAAACATTGATGAGCTTTATGTAAACTCAAGAACAGAGGGCTTTAATTTCCTTACAAAAGCGGTTATTATGTACGGCTCAGATGTATTATCCAAGTTAAGATATAAGGATTGCTATGAAAAATCCTTGAAGATACGCCGTGTTGTTTTAGAAAAATATAAAGACCTTATGAGTAAGTACGATGCAATTTTAACCCCTGTATGCTCAAAGGTATCTTTCGATGCTTATGATATAAAGGATGCTTTCTTGAAAGTATTTGAGGAAAGCGTATTTACCTCAATTGCAAATCTTATCGGTACTCCTTCCTGCGTAACAAGAGGCGTTCAGCTTCTTGGTGACCATTTTGATGAAAGTACTTTATTAAGTATTGCGGCAGCTTGTGAAAAGGAGGTAAAGTAATATGAAATACGAATTGGTTATCGGTCTTGAAACTCATGTAGAGCTTGATACAAAATCAAAAATATTCTGTTCCTGCGGCGGTCATTCCGAGGCTAAAGAGCCTAACGACTGTGTATGTCCTGCTTGCAGTGGTATGCCGGGTATGCTACCCGTTATGAATAAAAAGGTTGTTGAACTGGCGGTTACCGCAGGATTAATGCTAAACTGTAACATCAATAAGTATACAACCTTTGATAAGAAAAACTATTACTATCCCGACCTGCCTTGTGCTTATCAGATTACCCAGCTTAATCACCCTATTTGTACAGACGGTCTTGTAAGCTTAAAGACATCTATGGGAGAGAGGGAAATCCGCATCAAGCAAATCCATATGGAAGAGGATGCAGGTAAGCTTGTTCATGGTGGTAAATACTCTTATGTTGACTTTAACCGTACAAGTGTACCTTTAATTGAAATTGTAACTCAGCCTGATTTCAGAAGTGCAGAAGAAGTTATAACATATCTTAATAAATTAAAATCAATGTTCCGTTCGGGTGGTATTTCCGAATGTGAAGAGGGTGCAATGAGATGCGATGTTAATATTTCTGTCCGCCCTGAGGGAAGCGAAGAGTTTGGTGTTCGTTCCGAAATCAAAAATATGGCATCCTTTGAAGCTATTGAAAAAGCAATTAACTATGAATTCCAGCGCCATGTAGATGCAATTGAATATGAAACCGAAGAGCTGGTTCAGGAAACCAGAAGATATGATGATTTAAGCGGTAAAACCTTTGCTATGAGAAATAAGGAAACCGAAGCAGATTACCGATATTTCCCCGATGCAAATCTTATGCCTATCATTATTGATGATGAATGGTTAGAAGAAATCAAGGCTAAAAAACCTGCTGCAGTTGACGAAAAGGCAGAGGAGTACAGAACTGCCGGTATTTCTGAAAAAGAAATAGATATGCTTCTATCCAATAATAAACTTATGAAGCTTCATGAGGAAATTGTAGCTATGGGCTGTAATTCCAAGGATGCAGCAGCGTGGATTTTGACCGATTGTGCAGGTGTTCTTCGTAAAGATGGAAAGAGTCTTAACGAGCTTACAATCACCGGGGAAAAATTAGGTGCGATCATTAAAATGGTTGACGAAGGAAAAATCAATCGTAATGCAGGTAAGAAAATCTTAATAGCTGTAGTTGAAGAGGATGCAGACCCGATAGAATACTGCAGCAGGATGGGACTTGACCGTAAGGTTGATACTTCTATGATTTCCCAAATTGTTGACAAGGTAATAGAAGCTAATCCACAGGCAA
Source organism: Clostridia bacterium (assembly GCA_045658425.1). Lineage (GTDB taxonomy): Bacteria > Bacillota > Clostridia > UMGS1840 > HGM11507 > SIG450. The sequence continues at coordinate 22,634 of JAZOVB010000139.1, forward strand.
TAGCTGATTTTAAAGGCGGTAAAATAAAAGCAGCACAGGCTCTTTTCGGTGCTTGTATGAAAGAGCTCAAGGGTGCAGGTGACCCGGGTGCAATCAAGGCAATTCTTGATGAAAAATTAAATAATATGTAATAAAAAAGGAGGTTTTCGCCTCCTTTTTTAGTTTGAAATGAGAGAGAAATATTTAGTGCCGTTAAAATATAAAAAGAACCGACGCCGTATGGCATGTCGGTTCAAACATTCATTTTACATTTAAAATTTCTCATTTGTAATTTTCTTAATTACTTTGTAATTGAGAACAATATGTGTGCAAGTGCCGAGGTTCTGCTCATATCCTTTAAAACATTTTCACTCAGGGTAAGACCTGCTATTTCTTCAATATCAAGGTCGTCTATTGCGTGTGGAGTATCATCCCCTTTGAACTCTCCCCATACATCATAGTGAATTTCGGTTTCATTTTCGTTAAAATCAACCGCAGTTGAAAGCTTACCGCTTGAATCCCTGATCATAGCTTTAACAAAAAGCGTAATATCTGTTTGGACAGGATCAGCATTTGTTATTTTCTTAAAATTGTTTATAATTCTGTATAACATATCCGGACCGTAAAACATTTCTGCAGTTCGAAGTACATTATTAAGCTCTACTGAATTTGCCAGTTCTTTTATATTCATTTTATGTCCCCTTGTTTTGTCTTCCTTATAAGTCTGAAATTAATCACTTTAATGATTATATCACAAAATGAGGGTAAAAAACAATATTAAATTTACCAAAAAACTGATTTTTTTTATTAATTTATAAGTAAAAGTGCAACAAGGATTATAATAAGCATGTTATCCTTGCAGTCTTCTAATAGAAGAATAAGCAGTAATCCCAAAATCAAAATATCATCATTACTAAGACCGCTCAGAAGTCCGTTTCCAGTTTCGCATTTTGCAGGAGACTTAGGTTGACAGACTACCTCTTTTGGGATAAGCTTTTCCTCTTTTGGTGATGAGCAGGTTTCACTTTGACAGGTCTGATACATTATTAGCCCCCCTTAAATTAAAATCACCCGCAATATTTAAAAGTCTTATAATTCTTATTGCCATATCAAGGTTTCCCGCCCTCTGACTTCTTATGTAGGGACGCATTGCATTGAGTAAATCTATTCTGTTGTCACGTTTATTAAAGCTTTCCATAAATTTCCCCACTGTGCCTATCATCTGAGCACCTAAGGGGTCCTCGGCAGGACCTGAATCAGAGCTTTTAGAAAGCATTCCTGTAAGCTCTTTTAGTTTATCGCTGTTACCGCTATCGGATAACAGTCCGGCGACCGAATTTAGTAATTCATTGGAATCCACAATTTATCATCTCCTATAAATTTGACTTTAAGTCCTTTATAAACTCCTTTAAATCAGGGTCTTCTACTTTATCGGGATTTATGTTCCTTAACATTCCTTTTAAGGAATTTTTGTCAATATCCTTTATTTTTTCCATAAGTTCGCCTCTCTGGCGGTCACTTAAAATGGAATTTATCTTGTTTTTAGCCCTTCTTAAAAGATCTTCATTAAGATTACTCATAAAAATCCCCCTTTGTTTTAAAATTTATGAAAAAAAGTTCTTTAAAATGACTGTTTTTTAAAAAGATAGGTTGAAAAAATCTGTAAATGGTGCTATAATATAAAAAAATATGTTTTAAAGAAGGGTGAACAAAAATGGCATACGTAAATCTTGATGCAAAAATTGTAAGAAAATACTGTGAAGATGTATTCACAAAGAGAGGTTTTACCGAACAGGAAAGTAAGGATATAGTTGATGTACTTCTTACTGCTGACCTTTACGGAATTGAATCACACGGTATTCAGAGACTTATCCGTTACCACAAGGCAATTGAAGAAGGCTCAATTGATGTTAATGCAAAAGCTGAATTAATATTCGAAACTCCTATTTCCGCAGTTTTCGATGCACCTAAATCAATGGGTCAGGTTGTTGGTAAAATGGGTATGGAATTAGCTATTAAAAAAGCAAAAGAGCATGGTATTGGTGCAGTTGTTGTAAGAGGCTCTAACCACTATGGTATAGCAGGTTACTACACAAAAATGGCTGCAGATAACGATCTTTTAGGTATTTGTATGACCAATACAGAAGCTATTGCTATTCCTACATACGGTAAAAAGGCAATGCTTGGCACAAGTCCTATCGCAGTTTGTATGCCGGCAGACCCTGTTGACTTCTGGTATGATGTTGCTACAACAGTTGTAACAAGAGGTAAACTTGAAGTTTATAATAAGAAAGAAGCTCCTCTTCCACAGGGATGGGCTGCTGATGAAAACGGCGCAGACTGTGATGAAGCTTCAAGAGTTTTAAAGAACATTATCGGTAAGCTTGGCGGAGGTATCTTCCCACTTGGCGGATGTACAGAAGAAAGCGGTTCCCACAAGGGTTACGGTCTTGGAATTATAGTTGAAATGTTTACATCTATTTTTGCAGGCGGTACAACTTCTCCTCACGTTAAGAACAGCGGTAATGCAGATACATCTTTCTGTTTCTGGGCAATTGATTACGGTATGTTCGGTGATAAGAAGGAAATAAAAGACAGAATGAGTCTTCTTCTTAAGGAATTAAGAGAAAGTCCAAAGGCTGACGGTCACGACAGAATATTCACACATGGTGAAAAAGAAGTTGAATCCATGGCTGAAAAACTTGAAATCGGTATTCCTGCAAATGAAAAAACAATTGCAGAACTGAAAGAAATCGGTAATGTTGTTGGTCTTAACTATGATGATTACTTTAAGGCGTAAATTTGAAAAGGATGGTTTATAAAATGGATATTAAAGAAAAAGCACTGATTGCCCACGAAGAATGGGGCGGAAAAATAGAAGTCATTTCAAGAGCTAAGGTAGAAAATAAAGACGATTTATCAGTTGCATATACCCCTGGTGTTGCAGAACCTTGTCTTAAGATTTCCGAGGATGTTTCTTTATCCTACAAATATACAAGAAGATCAAATATGGTTGCAGTTATCACAGATGGTACTGCAGTATTAGGTCTTGGTGATATCGGTCCTGAAGCAGGTATGCCTGTTATGGAAGGTAAATGTGTTCTTTTCAAGACTTTTGCTGATGTTGATGCATTCCCTCTTTGTGTAAGAACAAAGGATGTTGATGAAATTGTATTTATCGTTGAAAAGTTAGCAGGTTCTTTCGGCGGTGTTAACCTGGAAGACATCTCAGCTCCTCGTTGCTTTGAAATTGAAAAGAAATTAAAGGAAAAGTGTGATATTCCTATTTTCCACGATGACCAGCATGGTACAGCTATTGTTACATTAGCTGCTATGATGAATGCTTTGAAATATGTTAAAAAGGATATATCCGAAATCGAAGTTGTTGTTAACGGCTCAGGTGCCGCAGGTATCGCCATTACCAAGCTTTTAATGAGTATGGGTCTTAAGAAGGTTATCCTTTGCGATACAAAGGGTGCTATCTATAAGGGAAGAGATAATCTTAACCCAATCAAGGCTGAAATGGCTGAAATTTCCAACCTTGAGCTTAAAAAAGGCAGCTTAGCTGATGTTATTGTTGGTGCAGATGTATTTATCGGCGTTTCTGCTCCTGGCAGCTTAACACCTGAAATGGTTAAGACAATGGCTAAAGACCCAATCGTATTTGCTATGGCAAATCCAACCCCTGAAATTATGCCTGACCTTGCAAAAGAAGCCGGAGTTAAAATTATGGGTACAGGAAGAAGTGACTTCCCGAACCAGATTAATAACGTTCTTGCATTCCCCGGTATCTTCAGAGGTGCTTTTGATGCCAAGGCAACCGATATCAATGACGAAATGAAAATTGCTGCTGCAAAAGCTATCGCAGGTATAATCAAGGATGAAGAAATCACACCTGAATATGTTATTCCTGCCGCTTTTGATGAAAGAGTTGCTCCTGCAGTTGCCAAGGCTGTTGCCGAAGC
>JAZOVB010000140.1:0-1145 GCA_045658425.1 Clostridia bacterium
TTGGGGTCATTAATAAGAGTGTAATTATAATAACCGTTGTAATTTGCAACGTCTAGTCCCTCTACCGTTCCGTAAAGAGGAACTAACTCTCCACAAGTAATATTATACTCATAGGATTCCATTTTCACTTCTCCCGCAGGATCTGAGGAAAATCCGGGAACGGAACCCGAGCATCCTGCAAAAACCGAGAGAGAAAGGACTGCGATTAAAAGCATTAGCAGAATTTTAATCTTGTTTTTCATATTGAGAGCTCCTTTTAAATAAATTATAACGCAAAAATATATAATAATTATATTATAATATAAAAAAATTTAAAAATCAATAAATTTTTAAAATAAAATAAGAAAACTCCCGCAGAGCAATGTGAAGTGAACCCAAAAGTTTAGACAAAAATTAAATATTAAATCATTTGCGAATGAGCTCGGTATTGAACAGGGCTCATTCCTTTTAGTTTTAGAGAAATTCTCTCGTTGTTGTAGTAATGTATGTATTCTTCCAACTTTTCAATGAATCCTCGAGGGGATTCAAATTTTTCGCCGTAATACATTTCAACTTTCAGCCTGCCGAAGAAATTTTCCATTATGCCGTTGTCCATACAGTTTCCTTTTCGGGACATACTTTGCGTAATGTTATGTTCGGCAAGAAGACGTTGGTATTCGGCATGCTGGTATTGCCAACCTTGATCAGAGTGAAATAGTGGTCGCGCATCGGAAGGAAGCCTCTCAAATAGTCCGTTTAACATATCTCTAATTTGCTGCAAGTTAGGGCTTGTGGAAATGGAATAAGAGATAATTTCGCGGTTGAACATATCAAGCACAGGCGAAAGATAAACCTTTTCATCACCGATCTTAAACTCTGTAACGTCGGTCGTCAGTTTTTCAAAAGGCTTATCTGCGTGAAAATTTCTTTTCAGCAGATTGTCTGCCACCTTGCCAACCTCTCCTTTGTAAGAATGGTATTTACCGTTTTTGCTTTGCTTACCACGCAAATGAAGCTCTTTCATTAGTTTTAATACTGTTTTATGGTTCGTAGTATAACCTTTCTCCCTTAATGCAGAGCAAATTCTTCTGTAGCCGTATCTTCCTTTGTGAGTATTGTATATTTTCAATACTTCTTGTTTTTCGCTTTCGTATTTGTCTTTATCC
>JAZOVB010000141.1:0-14399 GCA_045658425.1 Clostridia bacterium
GAACGCTTAAAGCCTGCAAAAAGCTGACGGTAGGAAATGATTTTACCGTTTAATATTTTAATTTCTATCGGGTGGTTAAGGGTTTCCTTATTTGAAAGAGTTCTTGAAAGTACAATAGGTACACCTTTATACAAAATATCAAAGCTTACAGTATAAATATTATCCTTATAGCTTACCCCTGCAAAAACATAGGAATTATGTTCAGGTAAAGTAAACAGGTTATTTATTCCCTCAGTAAACTCCCCTGCTGTTTTTACTGCATCGTAGTCGGTATTTATATCCATTCCCGTATCAATACCGCTGTCAATAGAGGTATATTCAAGCAAACCGTCTGTTGAAAATTTTAAAGTTCCGAAATTTTCAATTAAGTTTACCGAGCCCTCAGTATCGGTAAAACGGCGCGCAGTATTTGTATTTACATTAAAGTATCTGGAAATTTTATCATAGGATTCGTTTGAAAAATTATTCTCAATATCCATAAGATTTACCGAGGTAACAGCCGGTATCTTCATATCGTTAAGATTTATAAGCATATAGGAATCAAGAAGAATTTTATCCTTTTCGTTTTCATTCTTCTTATCAAAATTGTTTTCAAAGGCAAAGGCTGCTGCAACCTCACCGTTTTTCAGTGAATTAAGAATTTTATCGGTAAGAGCGGTAAGTGCAGTAATATCTTCAGTAGCAGACAGTTTATAAACCTTACCTGTCTCACTGTTTTTTACATAAATATCAAATCCCTGACTGTCATCATAGGGGGAGAACAGGATGTTTTTAACATGGTTTATATCTAAAATTTTATTGGTAATAGGCGCTTCATAATAATCAGCAAGCATATCAAAGGAGATATAACTGTAAAGACCTATAAAGAGCCCCTTTTCATTACATGCCTTCTTATATGCCTCGTCATCTATATCCTCAATATTATTGGTGATTACCGCAGTTTTTATATGATCCTTAAGCAATCCGTTAAGCTCATCATATTTAGTATGATTTGTGGAAATTATTTCAGAACGGTCAGTATCAGTTACCATTATCTGCTTTGGATAATATATCTGGGAAAGGTCCAGGGATTCAGCCTTGTTATCGTTAAATACTGAAAAAAGGTTAGAGAAAAAAGAATTATAGCCATCCGGCCATAATCCTTCTGAGAACCATATATTAAACGACAAAACAAGGGCTGATATAACCAGCCCTGTTAAAATGATTGTTTTAATTGTTTCTTTTAGCTTCATGAGAACAACTTAAATCCTCTAAATAAATTTAAAAGGTTAGGACTCAATACTGTAATGGTCTTTGCAGCATATTGAACCTTTCCGCCAATTTCCGCACGAATCAATATATCGTTTCTGCCATACTGTAAACTGATAGGGCTTATGAACATTCCTGAAGCACCGCATATAAATGATACGGAAGCTCCGTTCTTATGTAACAGTGAATACACTCCGTTATTAAGGGAATAAATTGATATCTGGGCGTTTGCTGCGGCATATCCCGAAATATTATGAGTTTTATCATAAGAGGATATACTCTGGGTTGACGGATTGGTAACAGTAAGTATTCCCGTTACCGTGCTTACCGCATCGGCAGGGTTAATTGTTTCAGGCGCTGCAAATACACTTATACAGGAAAAAGCCAGTATAAATAAAAGAACAAGTGATACTACTTTTCTCATCGGTAACGCCTCCAATCTATCTTTCTGCTACCATTATACTATATAAATGTTACAATGGTGTTACAATAACTTTAAAACTTCTTTAAAATTGTAAATTTTCGATATAACTTCGTTAAAAGCCTTGGAAATATCTTGATATTCTCTGGGTTTTTGCCTTGTTCTATCAAAAAATTCCTAATTTTTATTTGTTTCTGTTTTACGATATAACTTCGTTAAAAGCCTCGGAATTATCCTGATATTCCCTGCGTTTTTGCCTTATTCTATCAAAAATTTCCTGATTTCTATTTAAGAAGTCTTTGCCTTAGAGCCTCAAAGGCTACAACTCCTGTGGCAACCGAAGCGTTTAAGGAATTTACCGTGCCTTTTACGGGAATTTTTACAGTAAAATCGCAGGATTTTCTAACTAACTGGCTCATTCCGAAGCCCTCCGAGCCTACAACAATAGCAATACTGCCGGTTAAATCATGCTCATAATACATTCTGTCTCCGTCAGCCTCCATACCGTAAACCCATACATTCTTTTTCTTTAGCTCGGATATGGTATTTGAGATATTATTTACTCTTGCAATCAAGGTTGATGAAACTGCCCCTGCCGAAGCCTTTGCAACTGTTCCGTTAACCGTTGCACTTCTTCTTTTTGGGATAATTACACCGTGAGCACCGCACACATTGGCTGTTCTTATAATTGCTCCTAAATTGTGAGGGTCTTCTATCTCATCAAGAATAAATATAAAAGGAGCTTCGTTTTTCTCTTTGGCAAGTTCTAAAATATCCTCAACCGATGCATATTCGGTCTGGGGAATAAGTGCCATAATTCCCTGATGCTTGGTGGTTTCGCTCATTTCATCAAGTTTTTCTCTGGTACAGTAGGAAATAATAATTCTTCTTTCCTGTGCCATTTTGACAATACTTCTTAAAGAGCCGTCCATAAGCTCCTTATTAACATAAATTTTATCAATTTCCCCGCCCGTCTTTATAAGCTCGGAAACGGGATTTCTTCCGTAAATTTTATCCATTTTTAATACTCCTTAAGGGATTTTATATATTTGAAGGTTTTTTCCTCACCCTCATCCTTTAACATCACAAGCAGTTTTTCAAGCATATCGGAGGTTTCAGGGTGAATAAGACGGTAGTCCTTTCCTCTCATAAAATAATCGTAGGAATCTGCATCGGTATACTTGTCCTTATTATAAATTTTACTTGCGGCAACACGATCGCAGAACATTTCCTTTAAAAATACAAGGGGCATCTTGACAGGCTTTAACTGTTTGGTGCCCGGCTGGTAGTCGGTCCAGTATTCAAAATGGTGCCTGTTTCTTCCCTTATGATGCATCCAGGCTTTTGAATAGCCGTATTTGGCTCTTTCTCCGTCATTGGGGCTTCTTGTTCCCTTATAAAATCTTATTCCCGAAACAAATTCTGTGGGTGAATACTTGGAAAGGTCATGAAGAAGACCTCTTAAGGGAATTCCCGCCTTTACAGCGTGGCGAAACACCTGATGGCGGTGCTTTGTAATTGTTATAAAATGTTTTATTGCATTCATTGTCTTAATATATACTCCTCTTTTTCCCGCATATCCTTTTTCATTTCTTCATTTTCGTGGTCATAGCCTAAAAGATGATACATGGAATGAACTGTAAGATAGGAAAGCTCTCTTTCGTAGGAATGTGCGTATTCTTTTGCCTGTTCCCTTATTTTGTCATCGCATATAACCATATCCCCTAAATATACCGCGTCGTATTCGGGAACAATATCCTGAGGACCGGGTTTTCCCAAAAGCTTATATTCACTGTCGAAATTAAGAGCAGGAAAGGATAAAACATCGGTTGCCTTATCAATATTTCTTTCCTCGCTGTTTATTTCTTTTATGGTTTCTTTTGATACTATCATAACCGAAACATAAACCTCAAAGGGAAGCTTTTCGGTTTCAATAACCTTGTCAATAACTCCTTTTACCGTATCGTAAGAGGCTTCGGGAAATTCAACTCCCTCTTCAATATCTATATCTACATAGTTCATTTTTTAGAGTCCGCCCTTTCATAAGCCTTTATAATCTTCTGGATAAGAGGGTGACGGACAACATCCCTGTCAGTAAGGTTAAATACCTCAATACCCTCAATATTTTTAATAACTCTTATTGCATCTTTAAGTCCCGACACCTTTCCGTTTGGCAGGTCAATCTGAGTTATATCTCCCGTAATTACCGCCTTTGAATTAAAGCCTATTCGGGTTAAGAACATTTTCATCTGTTCTTTTGTAGTATTTTGTGCTTCGTCAAGAATAATAAAGCTGTTATCAAGAGTTCTTCCTCTCATATACGCTAAAGGTGCTACTTCAATCATTCCCTTTTCCTGATAAGCGGTAAAGTTTTCTCCCCCCAGCATTTCAAAAAGTGCATCATAAAGAGGTCTTAAATAAGGGTCAACCTTTTCCTGCAAATCTCCCGGCAAAAAGCCAAGGCTCTCCCCTGCTTCAACTGCAGGTCTTGTTAAAATAATTCTGTTTATTTCCTTTTTCTTAAATGCTACCACAGCCATTGCAACTGCAAGATAGGTTTTACCTGTTCCTGCAGGGCCTACACCGACGGTTATAATATTGTTTTTTATAGCCTCAACATAATTTTTCTGCCCTACTGTTTTTGGCTTTATGGGAGTTCCTGTTGCAGAGTGACAGATACAGTCATCCGAAAGCTCTCTGGCAAGATGGGTATAATTTTCTTCCAAAGCAGCCTTTAACATTCTTATTTTCTGCTCGTCAATTACCTCGCCTTTTTTTGATAGCTCTAAAAGTTCAATAACAAGAGCCTTTGCGCTCTCGGCATTATCCCCTTCTATTTTTATCAAAGTATCACGGTTGGTAATTTTAACACCATATTCCCTTTCAATTAAGCGGATGTTGAAATCAACATTTCCGAAAAGATTGCTTATTCCCTCTAATGAATAAGCCTCAATCATAATTTCTGCCATTACTCGTTTTCCTTTCTTATTATCCTTTGCAATGCTATGTCCTCCAGAATGGAGGCTTCTATTTTCAGGGTAACAGTTTCATTATCCTTATCTTCAAGTATATAATTTGTTTTTTTAATACTTTCCTTATCATATAAAGAATAAAGCTCTCTTTCCAAAGCTTCCTTTCCCCTTTTTATTGCAATATCCCGGGATAAAGGTTCTTTTGAAAGGGTATATTCATTATATTTCTTAAGTCTTAAATCAAAAAATGACAGAGTATATCTTTTTACCTCTTCATCATAGTTAAAAAATGGGATTACCCGTCCCGGAGTCAAGTCAAAATCCTTTAAATAAGGCTTTATAAATGACCGCCCCGTATAATTTTTCTTATATTCGTAAAGCTTAATATCTAAAGACTCAGTGTGGGAAACCTCTGCAACTGCCTCTCCCATAGAATGAAGATACCGTATTCCCTCCATAGGAGATATAAGTATTCCCGATATAATTACCTGCCCTTTTTTTACAACATCGCCTGTCTTTACAAGAGCTTCGCCGTTTTCTACCGTAAGCTTTCTTATTACACCGTCTTTTTTTGCAACAATATTACAGGGGGTGTTTTTAGGGATAATTTCAGGGGGAGTTCTTCTTTCCTTTATTTCTATTGTAAGATGAGTTCCCTTTTCATATACTCCCACCCAGGAAACCTCATTTAATTCCCTTGTGAGCTTTAAATATATTTTATCATTATCTATATTACTTCTAAATGCGAATTTTTGCAAGTTAATTTCACGAAGTTTTTCCAAAACCTCGGAAGTTTCCACCAATTTATTGCCCGTAACCTCAATTTCAAGTATCATTGAGGAAAAAACAGTAAGGGCTATAATAATTGGAATAAGCCCGAAAACAATTACTTTTTTTGACTTAAGCTTTCTTAAAAGTAAGAAAAAACCGCTCTTTTTTAATATTTTTACCCGACCTCTTACACTGTAAACGGGTTTTCTTAGTTTTTTAAAGCCCTTTAAGGATACCGAAAATACTATTTCCTTATCCGAAGGACGCTCTATATCCCATAAATATATATTATTTATAACCGCCATATTAAGAAATCTTTCAGGCTGAAAGGTGGTTATTTTTACCCTTACAAAACCCTTGAAATAATTGTAAATTTTCTCAGTCATTTACGGTCACCTCAAGTTATTATATTGTGAAAAATATGTGAAAATGTTAAAAAAGGGTTGATTTTTATTCCAATTTATAGTAAAATGGGCTTGTGAAATATTTTTGTAACATTCGAGTAATCATTCAGTAATAAAAAGGAAGAAGAGGTGATTCTTTGTTAAGTAAACTGAAAGAGGCTTTGTATAAGTGCTTTTCTGACATTAAATGTTTCCTTGAAAAAGCAGGTACAAAGGTAGCTGAGTTGAACTTAAAAGGAAGAATAAAAACTGTTATCGATAGTGTTAAAAATGTTGATATAAAGGCAAAAACAGAAAAAATAATCAAAAAAATCAAAGGCTTTAGTATTAAAAATGTCGTAAGAAAAGTTAAATGTGCTTATGGAATGGCAAAAGACGGTATTTTTAATATTATAGAAAGCGAAAAACTTGCCGAAGCTCTTAAAGGGCTTGATATAAATAAGCTTGATAAAATAGCGGTGGGGGTTTTCGTATTTTTAGTTGTTTCGGCAGCTGTGGGAAGTAACCTTAATTTCGGTTACGGATTAAGCTGTGACGGAAAAACAGTTGCAATCACTGAAAAAAGAAATGATGCGGTAATTGCTTACAATGAAGCTAAGCTTTCTCTTGAAGCTATTGATAATGCCAAAATCGGTAATGTGAAGATAGTTCCCGTGATTTCTCCAAAGGATAATTTCCAGACTGCAGCCTGTGCAAAAAATGCCATTGCTTCTGTGTATGACGGAAGACGGGATGCTTACGGTATAAGTGCTGAGGGCGTTATTGTCACTGCAGTAAAAACCGAAGAAGAAGCTATTAAGCTTTTGGAAGAATATAAAAAAGAGTACACAAGCGAAACCACATTAGAGGTAAGCTTTAATAAAAATGTTGAAATCATTTCCGCAAGAGTTCCCCAAAGTGCAATATTATCCTATGAGGATGCATTCAAGGCTTTGAAAACTCCTGTTGGCGGAATAAAAACTCATACTGTAAAAGAGGGCGAAACCATTTCGGAAATAGCTGAGCTTACGGGAACAACCACCAAAAAGGTGCTTGATATGAATCCCGGGCTTACGCCTGAGAAATTGCAGATAGGTCAGAAGCTTAATGTTTCGGATACCACTCCTGCAATAGCGGTTAAAACCAAGGAAGCTGTTACGGCAGTTGAAAAAATCGCTTATGATACAAATAAGATAAAAGATGCTACTCAGTATACAGGAATAACAATAGTTGTTTCGGACGGTCAGTACGGTGAAAAAGAGGTCTCCTATGATGTATATAAGGAAAACGGTATTATCACCGAAAGAATTGCTACTGCTGAAGAGATTTTAAAAGAGCCTGTTACCAAGCAGGTAAAGGTGGGGACAAAGAAAAGACCCGTATATATGGCAACGGGCAAATTCAGACATCCTTTCTCTGCGGGTACAATAACTTCCCGTTACGGTTCCCGTTCAAGAGGCTTCCACACAGGTCTTGACTTAGCAGGTGCAACAGGAAGTCCTGTATATGCGGCAGACGGAGGAACAGTTTCCTTTGCCGGATGGAGCGGTGGCTACGGAAAGCTTATAAAAATCAATCATGGCAACGGCTATGTTACCTACTATGCTCACTTAAACTCTATAAATGTTTCAAACGGGCAGAAGGTAGCAAAGGGTGAAATGATAGGAAGAGTTGGAAATACTGGGAATTCAACCGGACCGCATCTTCACTTTGAAATAAGACTTAACGGACAGACGCTTAATCCATCAAAATATATATATTAAAACAAAACAGGCTGCAGCTTAGGTTGCAGCCTGTTGTAACGAGGTATGAAATGAACGTATACGATTTTGACAATACTATTTATAAAGGCGACAGTACAAGAGATTTTTATTTCTATTCTCTTATGAAATATCCTCTTATTATAAGATTTCTGCCATATCAGGGCTGGTATTTTATTAAATTTGCTTTAGGAATAATTAATAAAACACAGTTCAAAGAAAAATTTTACATATTTTTTAAGGGAATAAAAGATATTGATTCTCATATTGAAAGCTTCTGGAGAGAGCATAAAAAGAATCTTAAAAGCTGGTATTTTGATATTCAGAATAAGGAGGATATGATTATATCCGCATCTCCGGAATTTTTATTAAAACCTATTTGCGAAAGCATTGGAATAGTTCATCTTGAAGCTTCAAGAGTTGATAAATTTACAGGGAAATATGACGGCCTTAACTGTTACGGCGAGGAAAAGGTTATAAGATTTAACGCGGTATGTAACAGTAAGATTGAAAATTTTTACTCAGACTCCTATTCCGACTCCCCTCTCGCAGAAATTTCTGAAAATGCCTATCTTGTTAAAGGAGACAGGATTTTTAAATGGGGAGAGAATAAGTAAATTACAAATTACAAATGAGAAATGACAAATGAAGGAAAGGTGGATATGCCATTCGGCATCCACCTTTCCATCATTTCACATTTGTAATTTAATAGAGCGGAGGCTATATAGCATCTCCGCTCTTCCATCATTTCTCATTTGTAATTTGTAATTTGTAATTTATAATTAGTCATTTGCAACTTCATTAAGTTTGCTCAGATATACATTAAGCTCCTCCGAATTTTTCGGTGGAATGATTTTTCCGTCTGCAATGCTTATTCTTACCTTATTTGCCTGGTCAAGAAGCTGTCTTCCCAAATTATTTACCTTGGAAAAAGCAATCATTCTTTCCTTTACACCGTACTCGTAAGATTTTCCGAATTCAAGAGTTTTTTCGGTGTAGGCAGAAGTAATATTATTGGTTGCAATCTTTAAATTTTTTATAATGCTGACCAGCACATTTTCAGGAGCACTTGAGCCGTAATCAACTCCTGCACAGATGATTTTTGCATTAAGCTCTTTTGCTGTATCTATTGCACCGTAAGTACCGGTCTGTAATGCACAGAATATTAAATCACATCTTTTTTCGGTATACAGGTAATTTGCTTGTGCTTTTCCGGCTTCACGGTCATATTCGCTGTCAATTCTTATATTTTCAATGGCTATCTGGAAACCATCCTCTTTTGCCGCATAGTTTGCGCCTGCAATAAAGCCTGCTTCGTATTTATCACCGATAAAATCACTTGTTCCAAGATAACCTATGGTTTTATTTTCGGAAGATTTTGCAGCGATATATCCTGCAAGGAATCCGCCCTCATGTTCACGGAAGTTGATGGTTACAACATTTTCCGGGATTTTTTCAAAAACCCCATCTACAACGCCAAAGAGTGTGTCTTCATATTGCGGAGCATGCTTTGCTACTGCTTCGGTCGCACCCTTTTCAAGACACCATATAAAATCGTGTCCCTCACCTATAATAGTAATAAAATTATCTTCAAACTCTTCTTTAACGGTATTTTCAAAATACGAAATTTTTGCCACCGAGGTAAAGGTTCTTATGCCATTATAAGCTTCATTGTTCTGAGTGCCGTTAAAAATTTCGCTTTCATAAGAAACACCTGAAATTTTTTTCTTGCTTTCATAATACTCACATCCCGAAAAAGCAATTAACATTGTAAGAATAAGTAAAATACTGGTAATTTTTTTCATTTTTTTCAAACCTCCTTAGAAAAGTATAACACTTTATTCGTATTTTTTCAACATAAAAAAAGATTTACTATTTACATTAACAGAATTTTATGATAAAATATATAAGACAAAATATGATAATTTGGGGTAAAGTGATGCGAATTATATCCGGTTCAAGAAGAGGAACGGTACTTTTTTCCCCTGTTACTGATAAAACGAGACCTACAACTGATCGTGTAAGAGAAAATATTTTTAATCTTATACGCTTCCGTTTGCTCGGCACAAAAGTCCTCGATTTATTTTCGGGAAGCGGTGCAATGGGGCTTGAAGCACTCTCAGCAGGAGCTGAAAGCTGTGTTTTCGTTGATTCGGAAAGGGAAGCCGTTGAAATAATCAATAAAAATCTTGAGAAAACGAGATTTAAAGAAAGCGCAAAGGTTGTAAAAACCTCTTTTGACAGTTTTATAAATTCTTCTTCGGATACCTTTGATATTATATTTTTAGACCCGCCCTACAATAAAAATCTTATTTATGAGGCGGTAAAGCTTATAAGCCAAAAAGGGCTTGACGGAGATGATTGTCTTTTTGTTCTTGAAAGCGATAAGGATGAAAAGGTGGTACTTCCCCGGGGCTATGAAATAATACGAGAAAAAATTTACGGAAGAGTCAAGGTCAGTCTTGCAAAACGAGGTGAAGAAAAATGAGTTCTGCAATCTATCCGGGAAGCTTTGACCCGGTTACCAATGGCCATCTTGATATAATCGAGAGAACTGCCGCAATATTTGATAAGGTTACGGTTGCAATTTTAGTAAACAGCAGCAAAACTCCCACCTTTACCGTTGATGAAAGAATTGATATGCTAAAAAAGGCAACAGCTCATATTCCCAATGTTGAAATAGAGTTTTTTGACGGACTTTTAGTTGACTTTGTAAGAAGCAAAGGTGCAAAGGTTATAATCAAGGGCTTAAGAGCCGTTTCCGATTTTGAGTATGAATTCCAGATGGCGATGCTTAATAAAAGCGTCGCACCCGATATTGAAACATTATTTATGATGACCGGCAATAAATATTCCTACTTAAGCTCAAGCATTGTCAAAGAGCTTGGTCGTCTTGGAGCCACTGTTGATGAGTTTGTTCCCCAGGCGATAATGGATAATGTTACAGAAAAATTAAGAAAGGATTGTAAAGAAAAATGAGTTTTAAAGAGTTAATTGACGAATTGGAAGAAATAATCGAGGATGCCAACGCCATTCCGCTGTCAGGCGGTAAGGCTATAATAAGCAAGGATGAAATTTTCGGGATTATTGAGCAGATAAGACTTGCTTATCCTAATGATATTAAGGAAGCTGAGTATGTAAGAAAAGAAAGAGACAGAATTTTAGCCGATGCGGAAAAGGAAGCTAAAATTTTAACTGATGAGGCTAAAAACAAGGTTGCCAAAATGGTTGACGATTCCGAGATTGTCCGTCTTGCAAAGCAGAAAGCATCTGAAATAATCGAAGAAACTCAAAGCAAGGCAAGAGAAATGCATAATGATGCAGTTGCAAGAACAAATGCTTATGAGGACCAGCGTAAAGCCGACCTTTCAAAATATCAGGATAATGTACTAAGCTATACAATAAGTGTTCTCCAGAAGGCTGAATCTACAACCGAGGCGGGAATAAATACCGTTAAACAGGCTATGGATGATTTAAGTAAGCAATATGAAAATATGAGCAGACTTTACGAAATGATTATAAAAAGCAAAGGGCAGATAGAAAGAAAATAAATGTGGTAAATGCACATAGCATACCAAACAGCAGCTTATTTAAAAAATAGGCTGTTGTTTTTATTTTATCCGAAATTACCTTAAGTTGCATAAAAATGCTTACCCCTGAAAAACCGATTAAAAATGAGGATAAGGTTGCTTTTACTATAAGACTCAAATCCATTGCGGATATTTTATTAATCCCCTCCGTCATTTCAAAAAGTCCTAAGAAAAATTCATTGAATGGGAGGGTTTGTACAATGGGAAAAAGCCTTATTGAAGCGGTAAAACCCGAGAAAAAGCAGATTACTCCCGTTATTCCCAATACTGCTTCAAAGGAGTTTTTTATACTATTTGCAAGAATAGGTAAAAATTTCTCCTTTTCCTTTTTGTAAATGGGAATTATTGAAGTTTTTTGAGATTTTTTTCGGGTGGCAAGTCCGAAAATAAAGGCGGAAACTATGTGTGAAATGTAAATTATTATCCCCGCTCTTACATCCTTTAAAAGAGAAGCCCCTGTAACCCCTATTATAAATCCGGGACCCGAATTGTTTGCAAAAATAAGAAGACGGTCCTTTTCCTCTTTTGAAATATCTCCTTTTTCATAAAGCTCCAAAGCAATTTTACCGCCTATAGGGTATCCGCATAAAAGCCCCATTAAAAATGCCCATACTGATTTTTTAGAGATGTTGAAAAGCCTTTCAATAAAAGAAAAAACGGGTAAAGTAAAGTTGCCTGAAAGATTTAGAAGCACCCCCGAAACTACCGAAAAGGGGAAAAGTGCAGGGATAACTTCCCTTAAACACATAAAAAGACTTTCCGAAACTGCTCCCGAAACATCTTTTGGAAAAATAACAAGAACTATAAGAAAAAACAGGGTCAAAATTATCATAAATACACCTCCCGTAAAGTATATTTAAGATAGGTGATATTTATGAAAAAAAGAAGACTGAAAAAATTGGGCGAAGCTCTTGATTTACCTTCGGAATATGTGGCGCAGTGTTCTAAAATAACGGTTACAGACTATAAAGCGGCGGAAATTTTAAATTACAAAAATATTATTGAATATACCGAAAAAATAATAAGAATAAATGCCACCGATAAAATAATAAAAGTATCAGGCTCGGGACTTGTCATTGATAATATAACCGATGACAGAATTGCCCTTTCGGGAGAAATAAATTCTCTTTCCTTTGAATAAAAAATGGAAAATTAAGTAATAATAATTGTAATTTCTGATAAGGTGTGATATAATTATAATAAGTGATTGTGTTCGGTTTTAAAAAATCAGATATTAAATGTTCGGAAATTTTAAATTAAGGAGGTTAATAATGGCAAAAAAAACATTGAAAATAATTCCGTTGGGAGGTCTTAACGAAATCGGTAAGAACCTCACTGTTTTTGAGTACGGAAACGATATAATCGTGCTTGACTGCGGAATAGCTTTCCCTGACGAAGAAATGTTAGGGGTTGATTTGGTTATTCCCGATTTTAATTATCTTGTAAAAAACAAGGATAAGGTAAGAGCAATTGTACTTACTCACGGTCATGAGGACCATATAGGTGCAATTCCCTTTTTCTTAAAAGAAATAAATGTACCGGTTTACGGAACAAGACTTACTTTAGGACTTGTAGAGCATAAGCTTTATGAGCATAATATCCTGTCTTCCACCAAACTAAATAAGGTTTCGGCAGGGGATACGGTAAGATTTGGTGAAATCACCGTTGAATTTATACGAACTAACCACTCTATCGCAGATGCTTGTGCAATAGCATTTCACACACCTGTCGGCATAATACTTCATACAGGAGACTTTAAAATCGACCCAACACCGGTAACAGGTAAAATGCTTGATTTGGCAAGATTTGCAGAGCTTGGGAAAGAAGGAATAACCCTTCTTATGTCGGACAGTACCAATGCGGAAAGAGCTGGATATACAATGTCCGAAAGCACTATCGGCGGAACTTTGGACGATATATTTATGCAGAACAAAAAAAGCAGAATTATCGTTGCTACCTTTGCATCGAATATTCACAGAATGCAGCAGATTATCGATGCGGCACATAAAACGGGCAGAAAGGTTGCAGTTTCGGGAAGAAGTATGGAAAATATTCTTACCGTTGCAATCGAGCTTGGATATATGAAAGTACCCAACGGAGTACTTGTAGATATTGATGCAATATCCAAATATAATAAAAATCAAACAGTAATTATCACAACAGGTTCACAGGGTGAGCCTATGAGTGCACTTTACAGAATGGCATATTCCGACCATAAGAAAATTGAAATCAATGATGGAGATGTGGTGGTGGTTTCCGCATCGCCAATTCCTGGAAATGAAAAGTTTATTTCAAGAGTAATCAATGAGCTTTTCAGAAAGGGTGCAAAGGTAATTTATGATGCAATGGCGGATATTCATGTGTCCGGTCATGCTTGTCAGGAAGAGCTTAAGCTTGTTTTAGGACTTTGTCAGCCTAAATATTTTATGCCTGTTCATGGCGAATATCGTCATCTTATAAAACACAAGGAACTTGCCGAAAAGGTTGGTATTGATGAAAAAAATATATTTATTTCGGAAATAGGCAAGGTTCTTGAAATCTCAGGAAAATCCGCTAAATTCAATGGTTCGGTTACCTCGGGCAGAGTCTTTGTAGACGGTCTTGGGGTAGGGGATGTAGGGAATATAGTTATCCGTGACCGTAAGCACCTGTCCCAGTTCGGTCTGCTTGTTATTGTTGTTACCCTGTCTGCTACCGATAAGAAAATTGTTGCAGGTCCCGATATAATTTCAAGAGGCTTTGTATATGTAAGAGAAAGTGAAACTCTTATGCAGGGAGCAAAGGATATTTCTCTGGCTACCATTGAAAAATGCCTGTCCCGAGGCTCGATTGACTGGTCAAGTATGAAAGCCGAGGTTAAAAGCGATGTGGCAGACTTTATATTTAAAGAAACAAAAAGACGTCCGATGATATTGCCGGTAATAATGGAAGTATAGGGGTAAAAAACGTTAAAATTCCCCGGACCATGCAAAGCAGATAAAAATAATGTGTCTACATGTATTTGTAGGCACATTTTATTTTTTGGTATTGTTAAAACAAGGTATAAATCGCAAAGCGATTTATAGAATTTATGCTTTGCGTTTTGAACGAAAAGCCGTCTTAAGAGTTATACAAAGCCGTTTTGGAATTGTAAAATTTTAATATAATTTCGTTAAAAAGCTTCGGAAATATCCAAATATTCCCAAACCTTTTTGCCTTATTCTATTAAAAATTTTTAAGTCGGAGGCCAAGCGGTCTTAGGAAGACAAATCCCC
>JAZOVB010000142.1:0-1492 GCA_045658425.1 Clostridia bacterium
GTATCTATATAAATCCTTTGAAAACTTATCATTCATAATTTATCTTCCTTACGGAGCTTTTTTCTCCAAAAATATTTTTCTTGTAACAAAATTGTATATCGGAACAAAAACAAGAGCAAAAACCTTAGCCCAAAGATAGTATGCGGTCATTATTTCTGTTCCAAGCCACATTATAAATTGATTTAATAAGAGTCCGCCAATGCTGAGAATAACAAAAACCAAAAATTCTTTAACCTTGCTGTTTCCTCTGCTCTTAAAAACAAATAGCATACTTAAAATGTAATTTGCTATAACTGATACCGAGAAAGCTACCGCCGATGCTACAAGAACATCAACGTGCATAAATTCTTTCAAAAGCATCAGCACAGCCAAATCAATCAGGGTTGCAATTACACCGACAATGCCGAATTTAATCAGTTGTATTATGAGTTTTTTCACTTATCTTCACCTTTTAAATCTTTTTCATATATTCTTTATAAAAAATTTCTGCAGAGACTATAGGGAGTGCTTTTGAATAATACCACCCCTGAATATAATCACAGTCGCTTCTTGATACCAAAGTGTTTTGTTCTTCTGTTTCAACACCTTCGCATACAACTTTAAGATTAAGATTGTGTATTAACGATATAATTCCCAAAAATAGTTTTTTTCCGCTTTCTTTTTCAGAGAGCAGAAGAACTTCTCTGTCGATCTTTACTATATCGATGGGATACTCACCCAAACTTATCAATGATGTATAACCACTACCAATATCATCTAATGCAATGCGAAATCCCAGTTCCTTCGCCTTTATGATATTATCTCTTGCAACATCTAAGTTTTTCTCGATAGCATCTTCGGTAATTTCCATTATCAGTTTGCTTCTGTCAAATTCGTACCTTTCTGCAATATCTTTTATTTTGGCAACAAAATCCTTTTCGGATATAGTGATTCGCGTAAAATTACAAGATATTGTAATCTCTTTAAAATCTGTGTCACCCCATTTACTTAGCTTATCGCAAACCATTTCAAACATATAATAATCGAACTTAATTATCAATCCGGATTTTTCCATTACACCTATATATTTTCCGGGCATAATAACCTCGCCCGAAGAATCTTCCCATCTTGACAAAGCTTCGCCTGATACAATCCTCTTAGTTTTGTTATCAACTATAAATTGGAGATGCATCTTAAACTCTTTATTTTTTAATCCATATCTTATTTTGTTAATAAGAATCTTCTCGGTTGTGTAATTCTTTATGCCAGATAAAAAGTTTATTAAATTTTTAGAAAAATTCTTACTCATTTTTCGTCCCTCATCAATTCTATATTATTGCTACATAATATGTAATGTAATGTTTTTTGTGTAAAAAACAAAAATAGCTGCAACAATCAAAAGTCTATATCTCGACCTTGTATCATTGCAGCTGGACTGGCATAGTTTAAAACCTTAGCCTCTTTGCTTTGCGTCACCGATTTTCACCGATTTTGCTAAATATTGAACTTAAAT
>JAZOVB010000143.1:0-6804 GCA_045658425.1 Clostridia bacterium
TACTGCTGTTTCAAAATGTTATAACGCGGGAAATATCCAAGCAAATGCCTATGCAGGGGGTATAGTCGGATTAACTAATAAAAATGCAACTACTGTAACTGATTGCTATAATACCGGCGATATTACAGTTGGTATAACATGGGCAGGCGTAGGTGCTATTGTCGGCAGAGTTGAAGACAAAGCTGTTACAGTAGCAAATTGCTATAATGTCGGAACAGTTTTTTATAACGGAACAGTAAATAACAGTATTGCAGTTCATCAAAAGACCAACGGTTTAAAGAATATTACTAACTGTTTTTATCTGTCGGAAACGGATACAACATCAACAGAAGGAACTGTTCCTAAAACTCCGCAGGAATTATCAGGCTTGGCAGATATTCTTAATACATCAGGTGCAGAAATCTGGAAAACATCTGATGATTTACACAGATATTCTTATCCTGAATTAAAAGAACTGCCTTTTGCGGGAGAAAGGGGAAAACATATATTGCCCTCTCTTGGATATGAACAGGTAACCGGCGGAATTTATGATGGATATTATGTTCTTGATTCTTTAAAGGATTTTTCAATATTTAACGATATTACAAACCCGAAATGTCTTCTTATGATTGATATAAATGAACCGATTACAACATCGTTTGAAGTTTTTTCGGGAGAATTGGTAGGTATAAATGATGACTTGACTCAACCTATGGTAAGAACCATTAATGTTGATATAAAAGATACCTCTAATGCAGCAACGGGCTTGTTTCGAAGAGCAGGAGCAGGTGCGTTTAAAAATATTGTCTTAAAAGGCACAGTTCACAATACTTATAATACTACATCTACAGGTGTTGGCGGTTTTGTCGGAATGCACAACGGTACAGCAGGAACATTGAGTTTTGAAAATTGCGAAAATAACACTGATGTTACAGCAGGCTATCGAGTAGGCGGTTTTGTAGGTAATGCTTACTTTTCAGGATATAAACTTGATTTTAAAAATTGTATAAATACAGGGAAAATTGCAAGTAAAACAGGGGAGACTTCCGGAGGTTTTGTGGGAAGATGTTCTTATGGCAGTTCGTTTGCCGATTGTGTTAATATCGGTAAAATCAGTTCGGCGGGTAATAATGCAGGCGGACTGATCGGATGGTCATACGGACAATTAACTGTTGACAGGTGCTATAACACCGGGGATGTAACATCTGATGCATATTCCGGCGGTATTGTCGGACACGTAAGCGGTTCTACAAAATCTAAAATCTCAAACTGTTATAATACAGGTACTGTCGGGGCATCAGGTACTGTTTTTTCTCCTGCTTCAGGAATTGTCGGCAGAGTTGAAAAAGGTGACGAAGCGGTTAAAATGATTGATGTTTCAAATTGTTATAATGTCGGAAAATTAATCAGCGCAACCAACAGTGTGTTTAACACTGTGCATGAGAAAAATCTGGGAATGGCTTCCGTGTCGAATTGCTATTATATTTCTGAAAGCGCGGTTCTTTCTGCCTCTGACGGAACAATTCCTGTTACATCAAGAGAATTGTCAGCCTTAGCTGAGGTTTTAGGCGATAAGTGGTGTAAAACTACAGATAATACTGTTTATGCTTATCCTGAGCTTAACGGTATGAATTATAAAGGAACTCCGGGTGTGTTTACTCTTGATGATATCAGCTCTGAAAACGTAACGGGCGGTCTTTATGATGGATATTATATTATAGATTCTTTGGAAAAAACTGAGCTTTTAAGAGAATATCCTGACGGTAAGTTTGTACTTACTGTTGATATTGTAAATCCCGTTACCGTTCCGGTTAAGTCTTTTTCAGGAGAGCTTATCGGCGTAAACCGGGACGCAACAGCGCCTGAAATGAGAACAATAAATGTCAATATAACCGAAAAAAACGATGTTGCAACAGGTCTTTTCAGAAAAGCAGGTAATGCAACCTTTAAAAATATTAAGCTTACAGGCAGTATTACCAATAAAGCTAATACAAGCGCAACAGGTGTAGGCGGTTTTGTCGGAATGCATAACAGTACTGCAGGAACATTGGCATTTGAGAACTGTGAAAACAATGCGGTTGTAACAGGTAAAACATATACGGGCGGATTTATCGGTAATGGCTTTTTTAACAATTTTAAAATTAACTTATCAGATTGTATAAACAGCGGTGAAATTATCGGAGGTGCAGGAGGTGCGTCGGGCGGATTTATTGGATTGAGTCCTTCTGACTGCAGTATATCAAACTGTGCAAACACTAATAATGTTATTACGGAAAAATACTATGCAGGCGGATTTATCGGATGGTGCTACGGCGGGGCAACAATAACACAATCCTATAATGCAGGTGATATAAAATCAAATGCTATTTCAGGGGGATTGATAGGAAGGCTCACAAGTAAAGCAGGAACAGTGATATCCGATTGCTATAACGCAGGGGATTTGATAGTTGATGTAATATATCCTAACTATGCGGTAGGAGGTATTGTCGGTACTTCTGATGTAGCTTCGCTTTTGAAAAACTGTTATAATGTCGGAAAAATCCCTGATAATACAAATGCAAAGCAAATTATAGGCGATTATAACATTACTTCAACAGTTACTGATTGCTATTATTTATCTGAAACCGATATTGAAGCTGCTGCAGACGGCGCCATTCCAAAAACATCTCAGGCGCTTTCGGATATGTCAGATGAATTAAATTCAAATGATAATATAATATGGAAAAAACCCGATAATCTTCATAAGTATTCTTATCCGGAGCATATTAAACAGCCTTATGAAGGAACAAGAGGAAAACATATTCTTGCAAATCTTGGATATGAGAAAGCAGTTGGCGGACCTTATGATGGATATTATGTAATCGACTCAGTTGATGATTTTTCTGCAATTTCTGAAACGAATGGTACAAAATTTGTTGTTGCAGAAAATATCTTAAATC
Source organism: Clostridia bacterium (assembly GCA_045658425.1). Classification (GTDB taxonomy): domain Bacteria; phylum Bacillota; class Clostridia; order UMGS1840; family HGM11507; genus SIG450. The sequence continues at coordinate 2,919 of JAZOVB010000143.1, forward strand.
CCGTTACCGTTCCGGTTAAGTCTTTTTCAGGAGAGCTTATCGGTGTAAACCGGGATGCAACAGCACCTGAAATGAGAACAATAAATGTCAATATAACCGAAACAACCGATACGGCAACAGGTCTTTTCAGAAAAGCAGGTAATGCAACCTTTAAAAATATTAAGCTTACAGGCAGCATTACCAATAAAGCTAATACAAACGCAACAGGTGTAGGCGGTTTTGTCGGAATGCATAACAGTACTGCAGGAACATTGGCGTTTGAGAACTGTGAAAACAATGCGGTTGTAACAGGTAAAACACATACGGGCGGATTTATCGGTAATGGCTTTTTTGGCAATTTTAAAATTAACTTATCAGATTGTATAAACAGCGGTAAAATTATCGGAGGTGCAGGAGGTGCAGCGGGCGGACTTATCGGAATAAGCCCCTCTGACTGCAGTATATCAAACTGCGCAAACACTAATAATGTTATTACGGAAAAATTCTATGCAGGCGGATTTATCGGCTGGTGTTACGGCAGGGCAACAATAACACAATCCTATAATGCAGGTAATATAAAATCAAATGCCATTTCAGGGGGATTGATAGGAAGGCTGACAAGTAACGCAGGAACAGTAATATCCGATTGCTATAACGCAGGGGATTTGATAGTTGATGTAATATATCCTAACTATGCGGTCGGAGGCATTGTCGGTACATCGGAAGTGCATTCTAATATAAAAAATTGCTACAATGCCGGAAAAATTCCTGATAGCACCTATGCTAAACAAATCATAGGCGATTATAATATTACCTCAACGGTTGTTAATTGCTATTATTATTCTGATACTGATACCGATGTTGCAAGTGACGGCGCCATTCCTAAAACCTTTAATTCAATGTATAGCTTATCCGGCCAGTTAAACGGAACACGTGATGTATGGTGCGTGTCAACCAACTGCGGAAAATATTCATTCCCTGAGATAAAAAATATGCCTTATTCAGGCGATGCATATATGATAGTTGCTACTGCTTCCACTATATATTCTTCAGATAATGAAGAAATTGTAGAGGTGCTCAACGAAGATATATATTCTAAATATGCAATTGTTGCAGCTAAGGTTATATATCTTGATGATTATACAGTTGAAGAATTCGGAATATTGATGAGTAACAGCAATAAAGTGGATATTAATAATTATCGTTGGAAAATTGTAGCAGATAAAACCAAAATAATAAATTCCGAAGACGGAAGATATGGCTCTTACGGAGTTTTGGTGTATGGAAATGGATTGACACAAGGCAAAGTATTCTATACACGGCCTTATGTAAGGTATAAGAGTTCTTCTGGAGAAGAGTACTATGTTTACGGTACAGAACAAAACTTTAACGCATATCCCGATAAAGATGAAATCCTAAGAGATATGAGAATTAATGTGGAAGAGGGAACTCATCCGCGTATATTTGCCGATAAATCGGATTTTGACAGAATTCGTGAAAAAGTCGGTACAGATTATAGAATGAAGTGGATGTTATCCGATTTAAAAGAAGAGGCTGATTCTAAATTGGATATTACAGAGGTTTTAAGTACTATAGAACAATATAAAAGTACCGGAATTCTTCCTGCGGGTAACGGACCGTGTGCAATTTATACAACAAGATTACGTGATTTTGCATTTTTGTGGCAGGTTACAGGCGAAGAAAAATATGCAAATGCCGCTTATCAGTTAATGGATAGTTTAGCAGAAGTAAACAGCTGGAGACCGGGAGAGTTTCTTGTCTGCAGTGAAACTATGCTTTGTATGGCAATCGCTTATGATTGGTGTTATGATTACTTGAAAAATATTGACGGTGCTCTTTCAAAAATAGAAAACGCTATATACGAAAAAGGAGTTGCCAAAGGTATCACAGCTTATGAAGGCACATTAGATGAGGCTATAGACGGCAATGAGCATAACCGAAGCGGTTGGAGAAATGCAGAGTCAAACTGGAATCACGTAGGTAATGCAGGGCTTGTGATAGCTGCAATAGCTGTAATGGATAATCATCCTTCGGAATGCAGTCAGCTTATAAGCGATACAATAGTTTCAGTAGAAAAAGCTAATGTAAACTATGCGCCGGACGGCGGTTATCAGGAAGGTCCTTCATATTGGGCTTACGGTACAAACTATATTTCCTATTATATGATGGCGCTGGATAAAGCTATGGGAAAAAATTACGGTGTTTTCTACTTGCCCGGACTTTCTCAAACCTGTTATTACAGACCTTATGTAATGGGAACATCAAAAAATCCTGTTGTTCCGGGGGTAAATTTCCATTGGAACTATCATGATTCAGGTACAGGTCTTATTTCTTCATCTATGTATATGTGGTTTGCAAAAAAACTTAACGACCCGTATCTTGCAGGATTAAGATATAAAGAATTGCTAAATACGGACAAAGCAAATATTTCTCAGTCAGTGTCGGGATATGAAGCAACAACTCCTTTTGATATGATATATTATAATCCTGATAACTTTGAAGAAGGAATTGATTTGCCTTTAGACAGATATTTTAAAGGAATAGAAACTGTGTTTATGAGAAGCAGTTGGGAAGATAACGCAATATATACGGGGCTTCACGCAGGAAAGACCAGAATAAATCACAGTCAGCTTGATGTTGGAAATTTCATCATTGACGCAGAGGGTGTAAGATGGATATCCGATTTGGGTATGGATAATTATTCACTTCCTGAGTACTATGGTTCAGGCACCCGCGGAGGCCGCTGGTCTTATTACAGAGAAAGAGCGGAAAGCCACAATACTATTGTTATTAATCCTGACAGCTATGAAGATCAGGTGATAAATTCAAATTCTCCGATTATTCGTTACGAAAGTAACAAAAGCGGAGTAATTGCAGTTGCTGATATGAGTAATGCATACGGAACGGAAAGAGTGAAGACTGCAAAACGAGGCTTGTTCTTTACAAATAACAGACAGGCAATAGTAATTCAGGATGAAGTCAAAATGGCAAAAGCATCAGAGGTATATTGGTTTGCCAATACAACATCCGATATATCTGTAAGTATTTCCTCCGATGGTAAAACTGCAATCCTTTCAAAGGGCGATAAATATATGATGGCAAAAATTATTTCGGATAATAAAAATGCTAAATTTTATGTTACAGCAGCAGAAAAATTGCCAACTTCACCGCCGACACATGAGCTTGAAACAAAAAACGGAAGCTTTAAAAAGCTTGCCATTCATCTTACAAATATAACTGATATGAATCTTGCCGTTGTATTCCAAAGCATAGATTCAGTAAATGACATTCCGTCATATACATACAGCCTGACATCTATATCAGACTGGGCATTAGAATAAATTGCAAAACTGTTTGGAAAGAAGGTGATGGCATAATAACACAAAGAGTAAATGTTGGGAAAGAGGGTGGTAAAAGAATATAAAAAAATCATAGCTAAAGATTTATTTATCACTTTATGCATCTTATATTACTGATTTTAATAAGTGATGAAAACATTAAAACAAAAATAGAAATAGAAAGGTGTAATTATAATGAAAAAAATAATATCTATGATGTTGTGTATGTGTGTTATACTGACCGGTATGTTCGGATTAGTTTATACCGCAAACGCAGCAAGCTCTTTAGAACAGGTATCCGAAGGTGCATTTTCTGGATACTACAAAATAACATCGGCAGCCGATTTTGCTAAAATTTCAGAAGACACAGCAGCAAAATATGTTGTAACAGCTGACATAACCGATGCAATTACAACCCCTGTTACGACTTTTTCAGGAGAGCTTATCGGTGTAAACAGTGATGCAACAGCCGAAGAAATGAGAACTATTAATGTTAATATAACCGAAAATACCGATGTAGCAACAGGACTATTCAGAAAAGCAGGTAA
>JAZOVB010000144.1:0-3472 GCA_045658425.1 Clostridia bacterium
AAATTCAAATAAAGCTTCATTTATTTCATATATTGTAAACTTTTGATAAACTATCGTTAAAAGCCTCGGTAATATCCGAATATTACCTGTGTTTTTTCCTCTGAATTAAAATAAATACTCTAAAATCCCCTGATATATTGCATAAGCAAAGCCTTCGGGATTTGTCCTTAACTTATAAGCATCACTCTCATTTGATAAAAATCCCAGTTCTATTAAAAGGGCAGGCATTTTTGTCCGCCTTAAAACATAAAGGGTATTACCCTCCTTAACACCCCGGTTTCTCATATTAAGATTTGCAACAATATTTCTTAAAATTATTCTTGCCATATTATAGGCAGGACCGGAAAGACGATAGGTAAAAATTTCACTTCCGTTTGCCTGAGGATTTGCAACAGCATTGGTGTGAAGGCTTATAAAATAATCAGCCCCCCAGTTATTTGCCATTGTTACTCTTTCCGCCAGGCTTCCTGAATTGGTAGTTCCTAAAACCTCAGTAGGTGTTTTTCTTGATGTCATAACCTGAAAGCTTCCGTTTTCTATAAGAAGATTTTTTAAGATTTCACCTACGCGGTAGGTTACATCTGCTTCACTTAGTCCGTTTCCCTCAGACCCTGTATTGGGGCCGGTAGGATTATGCCCCTGGTCTATAAAAATTTTAATTGCCATAATAATCACCAATTATATTATATGAGAGAAAATATAATTGGTTAGTGCAGTAAGACTCGAACCCAATATGGTTTTAAAATGGAAATTTCGTCTGATATTGCAGAATTTCCTACGAACATTAAAATATTTCAAGCCCGACAACGATGAGTAAGGGAAATTTTATAGTTTTAAGCGAGTTCGGATACTGTTGATTATGGCTAGTGCAGTATTCCTGTTAATTTCTCATATCCTAAATCTTCGTTTTCCATAGCCTCATCAATTATAAGTTCAATATTTTCCATAGAATATTCCATCTGCTTTGAAATTAAACGGGTATTATTGAAGCTGTCTTTGGAAATTTCAGAATACACATCAAAAATAATATTTAAGATAACTAAAATTACAATAAGCTTTCCGTTTCCCATAAGGGTATTTTCTTCAAAATCCTTTAAAAAGTATCGAAATACATAATAATAAAAAAGTTTCTTATATTTCTCATTTTCGCATATATTTATAAGCTCATTTTCAATTTTCACATAGTTTTCCTTAACTTTTTTAAGTCTTAATGTCCATTGTGTGCTTATTGCTTCAGTTTTCTCCATAATTTCAAGAAGAGGAAGAATTGAAGCTTTTTTTACATTTAACTTTCCCGTTTCCTCCATTAATGCCTGACCAAATAATAAAATATCCTCCCCATAGGATACCTTATCAAGAAAAAGTTTTATTTTTTCGCCAAAGCTTACATTCTTATCACAAATTATATCAAAAAGCGAATTTCTTAAATCAAATAAAAACGAGCCTGTGCTGACATTGATATTTACCTCACCCTCATATAAAAGCCTTAAAGCCTCGTCACAACAAAGACCGTAGCCATACTCGGTAACCCCCTCGTATTCATTTATAAAAGAAGGATGTTTTTTACAAATATAAGAAATATTTTCATAGCCGTATTTTATTATAATATCACACAGATTATCCTTATTTAAAAAAGGACATCTGCCATCATCTTTTAATTTTATAACCGAGTTTGAAAAATCTACCCTGTCCTTTACAAAATCGAAAAGGGGAGGGGTTTTATATTTTTTCAAGGTTTCCTTGTCTATACCTATTTCCCAGCCAATACAGCAGTTATCCGGACATATACCGCCGATACATTTGAAATTTTCAAAACATTTTAAAGTTTTCATATTAATTCTGTTTCCTTACTATTTCGTACTCGTCATTTGACTGATAATAGGGACAGGAGTCAAAGTTCCCCGACATAAACTTATACATTTCATCTTCATCAAGATTTACATCACATACATAACAGTCATAATAATCGTCGTAAATATAATTATTACAACATTCACAGTTTGTAACCTTTTTCATAGTAATACCTCTTTATAAATTATCTGATTACATTTTACAATTTATCATAAAAAAAGTCAATTGATTTGACTTTTTTACCAAATCTCATATATAATTAAGTAAGAAAGGGGCTGAAACACAATGAACTCACTTTTTGAAAAACCCAATTTTAAAAAGCCTGTAAAAAGCATAAAGAATTTTTTCTATTCAGTAAATTTTGCACATCAAAGAGCATGTAAAGGATATAGTGATTATGACCTTTGGGATATAGACAACTGGTTTTTAACAGTTATTCCTGATATGCTTACCGAATTTAATGAAAAAACAATGGCAACACCTAAATGTATTATTGATGATACAGAAAAAATTTATAAGGATTTACCAGCTAACGAAATATCCAAAATGGCTGAAATAAGATGGAAATCCATTCTTGACAGTATGAGCTTTTTATTTAAGGAAGCACTTGACAGTAAAAGGTTTTCTGATAAAGAGGAATATAACAGAGTGTGGCTTGAATTTGCCTTAAAATACGGCTCATTTGAAACCATCCCCCATACCTCAGTTGCTTTTAACCCTGCTTTTTTAAAAACTCAGTTTCCTCTTTATGAATTTAAAAATGCCTTTAGATTATATGCTGAAAATTTTAATGATGAAGAGGATTATCGGGAAGAATGTAAAAATGAAGCCTTTTTACTTTTTTCAAAATGGTTTTTCCATTTATGGCAGTAGGAATTGACATAAACAGAAAAATATTATATAATATCTTATAATATTTATTAAATTCAGGAGATTAAATATGAGCGGAATTATTGAACCGAGAACTTTATCGGGATTTATGGAATTACTTCCAAAGGACCAGGTTTTATTTGATAAAATCAAGGCTCACTTGGAAAGTGTATATTTAAAATACGGCTTTTTCCCACTTGATACCCCTGTTCTTGAGGACAGCAGTATCCTTCTTGCAAAGGCAGGCGGGGAAACCGAAAAACAGATTTACCGTTTTACCAAGGGAAGCACCGATCTTACCATGCGTTTTGATTTAACCGTGCCCCTTGCAAAATATGTTGCGAAAAATTACGGCGAGCTTACCTTCCCCTTCAGACGTTACCAGATTGGTAAGGTTTACCGTGGGGAACGTGCTCAGAAGGGCCGTTACAGAGAATTTTATCAGGCGGATATTGATATTATCGGTGACGGCAGCTTAAGCATTGCAAACGATGCGGAAATTCCAAGTATTATTTACAGTCTTTTCTGCGGTCTTGGGATTGACGATTTCGTTATAAGAATTAACAACCGTAAGGTTTTAGGCGGAATTTTTGCCATTTTAGGCCTTGGCGAATCCGCATCCGATATCATGAGAATAATTGACAAGCTTGACAAAATCGGTAAAGAAGCCGTTTTCAACGAGCTTATAAAAGAGGGAATTGACCGTGATGCCTCAGAAAAGCTTTTAGACCTTTTATCCAAGTCGGATCGT
>JAZOVB010000145.1:0-47507 GCA_045658425.1 Clostridia bacterium
CTCGTCTCTGAATATTTCTCTTACCATACAGGATTTCATTTGCTCAATCCCATGTGTAGTTAAAAAACCACCACCCGAAGCAGAATACACTAGCATGTGTATGTGTGGGTGGTGGTCTTTATTATGGAATGCTGCATACCATCTTAAGTCATCAAGTGGTATCTTATATATTCTAGCTATGTCTGCCTGCTTGGACTGAATAAGCGTTTGCCACGCTCTTGCATTATCATATCCAAACCTTGTTGCATCTTCTCTTGTAAGAGACAACATTGGCAACCAAACATTACATTTAAGCTCTCTTAATTCTTCTAAAACTTCGTTCAGATTCAGGTCAGTTTTATTTGAAAACAAACCATGAGTTCCGAACTTTTCTACCTTTGGCCTTGTTGCAATGTAGTTGGCATTGATGACTACTTTGTTATTAATAGACTTGTCCACACCTATACGTCTTGCTATGTACCCGGCTTTACCTGCCGCTTTACCGCCTTTAACATACGGGCTTTTGAAAACTACCGCGACTGACATAAATTTTCCTCCTTTCTTCAAAGCACCACTTTTGCATCCCTTACTTTCTTGCTATACCTGCATTTGCAAGATATTGGATGCTCATTTAGCACCAATTTTTGAAATCTTCCCCTGATAGGGAATCCCCGGAACGGCACTGCCGGTCGGTGTTTGAGGGCACGGAGATGCTGTTAGAGCACCGTGCCTTTATCCTGCTTACTTTTATTTAGCGGATATTCCTCAAATTAAAGAGTTTCTTTTCATACTTTTCACATCCTTTCAAAAGAAAAAACTTCGAACCATTGACTTTTGGAGAGAGAGATGATATAATCAAGAAATAAAGGAATGGCAACTTTATTTCTTGGTAGATATAGTTTAACATAATCAAAAACTTTTGTCAAGACATAAAATTATTACAATTATATTTCTTTAATTTTGAGGTGAAAAATATGAATTTACGAGTTGAATTTATTGGAGAAAAAATTATAATTCATACAGAAAAGAAGACGACAGAGAACCAGCTTGGAACCATAACCTGTATGATATCTGCAGGTGAATGGGATGAGCTTTTACAGTTTTTAGAGGCTCAAAAAGATTACAAAAAGTTAGAAAAGTATGCTACTGATTTTTTAGATAAATGTTTTTATAGCAGAGAGAAAATTTCAAAAATAAATGGATATATGCTCTGCGATAGTGAACTGAATTTAAGCAATAAAAACTATACTTCAAATAAGAAAGTAAGCGGAAGAATGCTTCAGGGAAAAGCAGATTTAGTTGTTTCAGATATTTATATAATTGATTCACTAATTGATTTAGTCAATCTTGAAATGATGTACGCAGTTATCAATGATATGCCGATTAACAAATGCAAGAATTGTAATAAATATTTTGTTGCCGGCAATGCTGCAGCTCTTTTTTGTGATAGACTTTATACGGAAGATAAAACCTGTAAACAGTTCGGCGGAAAGAAATCTTTTGTAGATAAACTGAAAAAAGATGAAGCACTTTTAAGATACGAAAAAGTGTATCAAGCAACTTACTATCGTTTGAGAAAAGCAGAAACACAATCTGAAATAGATGTATTAAATAAGAGATTACAAGATTTAAAAAACTGGCGAGTAAAATACAAAAACGGAGGAGTCCCAGAATTAGAGTTCGTTGAGTTTTTGAATGAATAAAACCTTGCAACAATAATGGCAGTATTTGATAGACTCAAATACTGCCATTAAATATTTTTATAGATTATTTAAAATTCTTCAAACGAACATAATTCAATTAAATAAGATTTTACAAACGGATGTTTATTGTTACAATCTTCTAATAAATCTTGTAATTTTTTATTTGCCTCCAAATTAAATAATCCTGCCAAACCTTCTTTGATTTTGTTTGTTGAATTACCTGAAGAGACAAAAGAGATATCTGCACCTTTTTCTGGATTGGTTGAATTCTTCTCATATTCGCATAATTCAAGAATTCCTTTTGATGAAAAAGCTTTGGTTTTTATCTTATTACAAACTTGAGTGGTGTTAATTGTATGCATACTTTTTTTCTTCAAAAGCTCATTGATTAAATAACAAGTCAGTTCAGGATAGATTAAATCTTCAATCTCGTTGTTAATGGTATTATGTTCTGTATCAAGATTTGAACCGCCCATATAATTGTTTATTAAAATGCTTTTTACTGAAATATTATTATATGTTTTTGCATTTACTTTTTTGAACATTTCTCTGCCTTTTGGATCGTTATCAAAAACAACTTTAACTTTAGGCTTGCTGCTCATATCAGTATTTTTATAATATGAATCATAAAAATCAAGGTATTTTAAAACATTATCCGCACCATTTAAAACCTCTATATTGGGAGTAGTTATATTAAAATATTCAGACAGTTTTTGGATGTATTTCTTATCACATTCGCCCTCAACAAGTAAATTCTCATGCTGCAATAGTTCGTATTCAAATTTTTCAATTCCAAGATGATTACAAATTTTATTGTATCCCTCTTCTTGAGTTATGTCTATTTGAAAAGTTTCAGTCACTATAATCTTTTTGGATTTTCTAACTGAATACTGTTCATAGTACTTTGAATCTAACAGGAAAACGTTTTTCATGTTGTATAAATCTATAAACACTTTGGAATGAGTGGTATAGAAAAGTTGTACTTTATTAGTTTTTTCTTCGAAAAACATTTTAAGTTTTCTCTGTAATCCCTCGTGTAAGTAAATGTCAGGTTCATCAATACATACAATTATATTTTTGCTATTTCGCATTCTTGCGATCATCTCAAATGTTAGAAGAATTGTTGCTAATCGTTGTAATCCTGCACCTTTTTCTATAATCCCCTGACTACCTTTATCGTCCAAAGTAAGCAGTATATCGTTTGAAATCAAGTCTCTAACCGTATCAGAATTTTTGGGAACTAAAAATTTTACACTCCACTCATCTTGAAAACTTTTAAAGGTATTTGATATTTCATCGGCAAATCCGGTCAATATTTCATTTAATCCGTCTACATAATCTTCGTATGATTCTTTAAGAGCCTTTTTAGATTGCGTAAATCGCGCACGATCATATTGAACATCGATCATGTCTTCTGTCAAGTTTTTTATTAACTCTGGCATCATAATGTTAATTGATTCTATGTAGATGAATTCAATTGATTTTAAAACCTGATCAATTTCATCCTTAGACAAAATTGATTGGTTAATTTTTCTTTTGCCTCTCAATGAATATGCTTTGCCTTTCAATCCTTCTTCTGCGTCAGAAAAATCTTTAATATCTCTTACTATTTCGAAGTACTTGTCTTTTTTATCATCATAAAAAGTTAATTCAATTCTTGGATATATAGCTTGACCACCTGTCGCATATTTAATTTTAGGCATATCAATTTGACGATCGTATAATTCTGGATGAAAGAATAAGTTTATGGCTCTGAGTGTGTTTGTTTTACCCACATTATTTTGACCGCATATAGATATCATATTGTTTTCCAGTGAAATGGGTAAACTCATATCTATAATTGATCTGAATCGTTTTATTGTTATATTACTAATTTTTATCATAAGTTCACTTCCTAAAGATAAATAAATACTCGTGCGCAATAAGTAAGAAATTATATTTCACACTGTTTGTTTTCCAATAACCTGTTGCTTTGCAGTTATGCTGTTCCTTTATAATCAACTCTTTAAGTTTGAATCCGGCTTCTTCAAAAATTCGCATTACATCGAATGACATTGGTATCATATGACCTTTTTGCCTAGTGTCACCCATAAGGATTGCACAAAACTTGTCCTTCTTCAAAACACGATAACTTTCTGATGCTACCTTTTTCATTTCTTCAAGGAAATCCTTGACTTTTAATTGAGATAGGTCGCCATCAATTCCATCGCTGTATTTGATAATATCTGCATATGGCGGATGAGTGCATATTAAATCAATGCTTTCATCAGGAACAAAATCAAGATTTCTTGCATCGCCTTTTTTGATATATACTTTACCTTTAGCCGGTTCGTAATCAAATGTTGTTTTCTCTCTGCACCTATCAAGTGCGATATCATTTATATCAACACCAATTATATCTCTGTTCAAAAGTTTTGATTCTACCAAAGTTGTTCCGCCACCGGCAAATTGATCAAGTATCAAATCTCCTTCTTGAGAATATCTTAAAATAATATTTCTTGGTATATATGGCGACCAGTTTCCTCGCCATTTTGCATCATGGGTTGCCCAATCTCCTCGTTTAGGAAATGACCAATGCGTAGTCATTTCCAATTCGAAATCTTCAGGCTCCCATTTAGTTATTTTCTTAGCCATATTATCTACATTCCTTGCACCAAGATTGATTTCTAATTTTATCGTTACCCATATTTCTAAATCCAAAATCGCTTAAAGGTTTTTCTTTTCCACAATGTGGACAAACACGTGTTGGTTCGCTACCATTATAACCGCTTGACTGAATTATAGGCTTTTTTGTGTTTTTATCATTATTAAACATATATGTATACCTCGCTTTATTTTTTATTAATCATGAATTTTATTTCTTCTGGAGAATATGCAGGCTTTCTGCTATGTGCTATCATATGACAATTAGGACATACAGGAAGCAAGTCTCGAGCTGCATCAATTTCATATTCCTCGCCTATGGTTGAAATTTCTACCAAGTGATGTATATGTATTTTTTCAGAAAACTCCGAACCATATACTGATGCAAAATCGAAACCACATATTTCACACTTTAAAATTCCGTTATTTTTCTTTTTATAATAGTTGATACATGTATTCCGAGCAACAGGATTTCTTTCATAAGCATTAACTGTTATTTGTTTTTTTGCGCCTTCTTTGAGATTTTTAGCTTCATCTGGTCCTATTTCCTCGGGCAATTTCTCTTTTATGTTTGCCTTTACAAATCCTTCTCCGTCATTTATGAGACCCAATATTGCAGGAAGCAAGCCTGCAGGTTTCTTCAAAGGTGCCATACCAAAACCATTAAATGTAGAATCTATACTTGATATGTCATCTTTTGTTAATGGTGTTTTTAGAACTGTTATCGTATTGGCAGCAAATTGATAATAACCGTTGTAAAAATCGCCTTCTCCAAATTGGATAGGCTTTTCTAAAAGGACAGTTTTCAAATATACCGCATAGCCAATCAATTGCCCTTCATACTGAAAAAGCACAAATGTATTTTCATCACAATTCATCTTTTTTGTTTTGAAATAATATGTGCATCCTCTATTAGGCATAGTATTTAACAAAAAATTCTTTGCATCTTCATATGTCTCAAATATAAAATTGCTCATGGGAAGAAATCGAATTTCATTTATAACATAGCCATTATTTTCTTTCGCATTGGCACATAAGAGAGCATTTTTGTGAGGTCCCTTTTTGTTCGAACGACAGGGGGAACAATGACTTTGCAGTCCCATAGGATTTTGTTGAGTAGAGCGTTTCGGAGTTGTTCCAAACGAATCCGGACAGGTGTAAAACACATGCTGATTGCTTTGTTTAGAGCAATCGGGACATGATTTGTAAACAGTATTATTTATAAGCAAAAATTGTGCATCGGTAATTGGTTTGCCACAGCAATCACAGTTTGCCATATTGCACCTCCTCATTTGTTGTACATTTCTAATATGTCATATACAAATTGCTTTTGAAAATAAAAAGCATGATTCTTGTTGGACACATACCTTCCATATGTATTTGAATATATTGGATGATAAGGTTTTGAATCCTTACTCCTTACCTGAATGTGTGTTCCGTTTGATGTATGAATAAATCCATCCTTTTGTGTTTCAATATGATTTTTGAGTTGCTCGCAAATACTATAATAATCTTCTCTCCAAATATCCAAAAGAGAGGAAAACCTTTTATCTGTAAGGTCAATATGTACAGCATCTAAAAACATCCAAGTACGAGGATTTCCAACTTTGCAAACCGGAACATAAAGCATATTATTAATTTTTTCGTAGAGATGTGTTTCTTCAAATTTCTTCTTTTGAAGCAATTCATCAATAACACTTGCTATTTGAGTTATAAATACGGTCTCTAAAGGTTTGCCGGTAGCATCACATTTATTGCTCTTGAGTTCGCCATCCTCAAAATCGATATTAAAGCTATCTAGCTTCTTTCCAAGAGCCAATTCGAGCAACTGACCTGTTTTACCTTTGTTCTTGATTATTGTTTCAAAATCATCGTCTGTAAATATCTCTGAAAATGGAATATTGCATAATTTAATTATCTTTTCTTGTGCTTCTTTAAGTTTCATATTTTTCATCCTCCAAAGAGTACACACTGTGGAATCAATTCCACAGTGCTCGGTATTTTATTCTATTGTTTAGATTATTTTAGAAGTTTGATATCAGAAGTTCTCTAATTTTTCCTCTGCCTTGACTGTTGCTATTTATCATTCGTGTAGCTTCAACTCGTTTGATTCTATGGTTGCTATAGATATTATCGAAGAATTCATCGTCTTCGTTAATATTCTTAGGATCAGAATTGCTGACCACTATTTTAGCACCTTTTTTATTCATTTCATCTACGAACTCCGCTAGTTCAATTTGTTCTTCATCTGTGAATAAAGTTTCTGTATATGCAGTGAAGCTTGATGTTTCAGTAAGCGGTCTGTACGGTGGATCAAAGTACACGAATGTGTGCTTGTCTATAAAGTCTGCTGATTCTTTATAATCTCCGCATATGACTTCAACCTTTTGGAGCTTTTCAGATACTGCTCGTAGGTTTCTTTCGTCACATATAAGCGGATTTTTATATGAACCCATCGGGACATTGAATAGTCCTTTTTTATTCACTCGATACAGTCCATTAAAGCATGTCTTATTGAGGAATATCATCAAGGCTGCTTTGGTAACATTCTTTGTTTCATTACCATTTACCTTGATATCGTTGAACTTTTCGCGCATACTCATATAATATGTTTTTCTGTCTTCAGTATCAAGGCTTGTATATTCTTCTTGATATGTCTCTAATAAGGCGATTAAATCATCTATTCTATGCTTGATGATATGATATGTGTTAATCAATTCTGCGTTTATATCACTTATATAAATTTCTTTGATGTTATACTTACTGAGCACATCGAATAGAACCGCGCCGCCACCTACGAAAGGTTCTGCATACTTGGTTATGGTTTCATCGAAAGGGTAGTAATGCTCAATTTCTTTTAGAAGTTGACCTTTTCCGCCTGCCCATTTCAAGAATGGCTTAACACTTTTTTCGTCAGTCTCAGTATGTCTGGTGCTTCTTGCATCGGTAGGTTTTTCTGCATCATCTGGAATAATCCACATGTTGCCTACCATTGTTGCATTAGCGATTCTGTTTTCAGAACACAGGACAGCAACTCGTCTTTGTGAGATGCCCCATTTGTCAGCTGCCTGTCTTGCACACATAAATCCCATAATCATACACTCCTTGTGTTTTATAAATAATATTATATTCCAAAACTCGAATAAAAGCAATACCATTTTGGTTTTTTCTATGTTTTGTACAATCTTTTTCAAACAAACAATACCACAGAAGATTCGGAAAGTCTACGAAGGTTTTTTCAAAAGTGCTTTTCTTTGGTTACAGCGTATCATATTTTAATATGGCATCTTTGAAAATTTTGCAAAAAATGTTATAATGTTTTTGACTTTTTTCAATTCTGAATCGTCTAATAAATGTAAAAGCTTTTACAAAGGCGGAAGGAGGATTTGACTTGTACGAACTGTTCGAGCAGAAATATAAAGAATGTGAAAAGTCTTTGTTCTTGGTCGCTTTCGGTTATCTGCACAATACCGAAGATGCAAAGGATTGTGTACAGGAGGCTGTTTTGTCTGCCCTGAAATCTTTCAATTCACTGAATAATAAAGAGTATTTCAAAACTTGGCTTACAAGAATAGTAATTAATAAGAGCAAAGATTATCTGAAAAAACAAAGATTTACAGAAGAATTAACCGACAACCTAAATGTATTTTACGATATGCCACAAGATGAAATTGGTATAATGGATTGTATATGCAAGCTTGGTCCGAAGTTATCAATATACATAACTCTCAGGTTTTATAACGATATGACTTATGACGAGGTTGCACGCACTTTAAAACTACCAGTTTCAACCGTAAAATACAAAACCAAGAAGGCAATGAACGAATTAAAATCACTTTTGAAAGGAGATGCGACTTTATGAAAATGTCTGAACTTGAAAACAGATTAAAGAATCACGCCAATACAACTAAAAATATCATGCAGGCTCCTTTCGACTTGAAAGAACAAATCAAGAATATGGAGGAACGCACTATGAGTAAACCTAAAATTACTATGAGAAGAACGCTCGCTATCGCTGCAGTATTAGCCCTTTGCATTGTTACTGTTTGTATGACACCTTTGGCCAGCTCAATCAGGGGATTTTTCAGCGACATCGTTCGTTTTGATGGAGCTATAACCGGAACACAGTATGAAAACGCAACTAACGATATTAAAGTTGACGTTTTGGAATTAACAACCGAGAATGGTAATGTTATTATTCCTGTAGAATTGACCTTTAAAAATCCGACAGAAGCACCATTCCCATACATTCGGGAAGTAGCAATTTCAGAATATAAAATACTTGATTCTGGCAACAAAGGAATCATTAAAACCAAACTTTCTGCAGAAGATGGAGACAAAGGAGCCGTTACCGACGGCAAGGTATTAGTTAATCTTTCCCTGAATGATGCAAAACTCAAATCAGGCGAAGAATATACAATCGTAATTGAAAAGATGTATGGTCTTTCAAAAGCTGACACACCTCTCCACATCACCGGAACTTGGAAATGTAATTTTATAAGATAAACAAAAGCCTATCACTTTTCAGAGTGATAGGCTTACCATTTATTTATTTGCAAATTTAGATTCTTTCATCAAATACATGTTTCTGTCTGCATGTTCAAATGCAGTTTCCATTGCCTTATTTAATCCAAATTTCACACGAGCATATCCGATAGAAAGAGAACATCCGATTTGCTCCATGCTGATTTTGGCGATGTGTTCTATTTGCGCTCCTAATGTTTCGGTTGTCGTACCATTTACGATGACAGCAAATTCGTCACCACCGATTCTAAACGCTTTGCAATTTTCACTTGGAAAATATTGTCGTATAAAATCTGCTGTTTTTTTGAGAACTGAATCCCCAAAACGATGGCCAAAGGAGTCGTTAACCCTTTTAAAATTGTCGACATCAATCATAACCGCATGTACAACAGTCTGTTTGTTTGATGTTCTTTCAATAATATCCATTTCCTCGATATAAGACCTTCTATTATCAAGTAATGTCAGTCCATCTTTATACGCTGCATCGTGCCACTTCTTTTCTTCCAACTGTTGAATGTTTTTATTATTAAGCGTATTCTTTTTTACAATCAGAAGTTCATGAACAATCAAAATATTAGATATAAACAACATTATCCCACATGTAATCATAATTGTATTGTTCATAGCAATCCTCTTTCTCGCTTGCTTATAAGGAAGTTACCTTATTTCACATATTTGATGATTGCTTTACCTTGATTATGTAGTATATCAAAGCTATTGGATAAGCAATCCAACCGATTACCATAGAAATCAATGCTCTAAGCAAAAATGTAATTATCATAACAGCAATATTTCCAACAATAATCCAACCGCCGATTATCTTACCACTTATTTCCCAACCAAAAGGTAATCCTGCAAAAAATATTCCCATCACACATGCGCCTTTGATTCCCATCTCCGGTGATGTTGAAAACGTAAAAATAAAACCAATAATAAAGCCTATAACTCCATACACTATAAGTTTTTTCAATTCATCTTTGTACATAATATTTATCCTCCCAAATTTATTACTTTAACTTATTTCGCCTTATACAAATATTCCATACCCATTTGATTAACGAATCCAGTTGCAGACAAACATATACATCCTGGCGATTCCAAAGAAATCTCTATATTTGCTTTCCCATATAATGTCTCACCAACTCCGTAGTAGCTACCGTCTTCTTGCTTATAAAGAATCATGTCTTCAATAAAACAATCTGATTCGCTTTGAACAAAGGTTAAATTCATAGAATTCTCTGTTACGTTACTTATAGTTGCACGCCATTGTCCCACTTCATAACGACCTAAATAACGACCATTCCATTCAGAATAATCTTCATTCACGTCATGTTTTGAAAATGTATTTTCATTAAGGTTAATTATTTCAGCTGATTGTATAAAACGTTCTTCTATACCATCCTCTGGCATAGCATGATAATAATATAATTCTTCATCAGTAATGAATTCCCATTCACCACCATTGTGAGATATTGCTGGACCACTTTTTTCTAATTTATCATCCCATTTATTACTGGTTAATTCAGTCCTTTGATTTGTCGATATGAACAGATTTCCCATACGCGAGCATCCAAGAACATACTCACCATCATTAATCAAATAGATATAATTATAATAAGAACCAAACTGTGCACAAGGGTGTATTTGACCATCTTTAATTGTATAAAGTTCGCATTCTGACATACTACTTGGAGTTCCATTACCTTTTGACACTAAAAGTTCTAGAATATTGTCGTTATCTAAGTTCACAAAAGCATAGTGAGTTATTTCCAATCCGTTTTCAGTTTTCCCTTTGCTCAGCAATTCTTCATATAATTTATACACTTCTGTTTCCGAAGAATTATTACCAACATATTTGACAATTTTATATTTTCCATTTGTGTGTTTTTGTAACACCATATACCCACTGCCTACATATTGTCTTTTTGAAATTTCGGAAAGGGGCTCTGAGTCAAACTCATATTGTCTTTCATATGTATCAAATGCAACAGTGTATTCATTATTTATAATTTGAAGTGATGTTGCAATCGAAAAATTATTATATTCTTCTCCGTCTGCTGCAGGCTGATAATAAATATCATTCTCTAATACCCTGTATTCGTTATCTTCTACAGCAACAGTCCTGTCAAAGAATCCTTGCAAAGTTGTGTCTATTATATTTTTTTCTATTGAATATGCATATTCAAATTGCTCGGTTGTTGAAACTTTTACATTGTTTGTGTTGATTTTATTATAAATATATGCAAAGTCATAGAGTTCATCGTCTGAACAGGGATACTCCGAAAAACTCTGTTCAGAGAAAAATGTAAGATATTCATTGAGCTTAGTTAACTCCTGACTTGTTAATTCATCAAGGTGGTATTCAATATTTGTTTCAACAACAGATGATGGATTGTTATTTTTTACAACTGCAGTCATTACTGATGCAATTGTCGCAATAGCCAACACACCTGCCACAACTTTTCCAGTTATTCCAGATATAGCACCTTTGATTCCTATTTTTTTTAAAACATTACCCACAACAGTTTTAGCTGTTTGAACTCCAGCATCTGAGATTACAGAACCAACACTTTCCGATGCTATATTTTTTGATGTTTCCTTAACACTTTCTAAAATCATACTTGAAACTATAGATGGCGCAGCATTTGCTTCTGTAGAGAACAAGTAACGCAAGAACGGGAACAAAGCAAAACCTGCGAAACTGCGAATTTTGATGCCCTTTTTCTCCAATTCTTCAATTTTACCTTTCATCTTTGCTTCAGCATATCTTATCCTGCTTTTTACGGTACTCTCAGACACCTCTAAGAAATCTGCAATTTCAGAAATTTTCATTTCATCAACAGCATAGTAGACAAGACAAATTCTTTGCTCGTCAGGCAGAGAATTCAGCAATTCCATAATTTGATTTCGTGTATCCTCAGATACTGTAATCTCTTCAGGATTATATTCTTTAGATTCATCCTCTATTGACCATTCGAAAGGCTCGCTATCTTCATTGTCAATATCGGTAAATAAAACTGGTTTTTTCTTTTTCAAATAATCCTTGCATTTGTTTGATGCTATACGACAAACCCAACCTTCAAATCTGCTTGCATCGTTTAACTGATTTAAACTCGAAAATGCTTTTATATATGTTTCCTGAATAATTTCTTCAGCGTCATCTTCATTTTTTAAAATACTGACAGTAACTGCTCTCAATTTCTGATATGTATTATTATAAAGTCTTTCTATAGCTTTTTCATCACCATTTATAGCAAGGTTTACATCTTTTGTAATATCCATATGATTCTCCTATCTAAATTCTAAATATGAACTTCTCTAAATTTGTTTTCATAGTATTCGTAAGCATTATTAAGTTCAGCCATTCTCATACACGCTTCTTTTTCAGGTAAATCAGAAACATCCGGATGAACTTCTTTTGAAAGTTTTCTATATATCTTTTTTACTTCGTCATAACTTTTAGCATCAGAAAACATTGCAAAATATTGATTTTCTTTTGAGTTTTCCTCTTGATTAATGTTTTTTCGATTACCTTGATACTTTTTGTTTGAATAGTTTTTATATGTATTAGAGTATATTTCAAATATATAAAATAAATCAAAATCCGAATCTTCAATGCCTTCTTTAACGGACTCATTAAAAACATACGCAAGGCAAATGCCAATAACAGCAAAAACAACTACGAATGCCATACTTATATACCACTCAAGTGTACCAGTTGTTGGTGCCGCACTATCAATAAAAACAAACCAATATCCAAATATACCAGCACAAACAGTAAATATGGGATAAATAGCTATTGAAAACACTACACTAATAGTCTTAAACAAGTTTTTTAGAAAATTTAGTATGTAACATATTCCAAAAATATATAAGCGTTCAATAGTTTTAATATCTGAGTTGCAATAATTTAAATATTTATCAACGAGCTTCATAAATGAATCTCTCATAAATCCAATTATAGGAACAGTATTAAACAACTCAATTACAATCAGGAGCAAAGCACTTACAAGGCCCATTATCAAGTCGGACAATCGTATCAATATTGACGCTGCAACTATCAATATAACACAACAAAATATTTTCATACCATTGCTATTAAACATGTCCGGAGAAAAAATAAAAGCAATTAATGTAAGAAACGAAACAATAGAGACAAACGCTGTAAATAATAGCGGAAGTTTTGTTACGATCCGTGCTGTTAATGACTTAAAAAACTCCCATATATTCAAAACAACAGAAAGCAGTACAAATAAATTTGTAATAAACCCTATACCAATTTTAGTGATGATTGTTGCTGTTTTTTTCATTGTTGCTTCCTCCATTTACTTTTTGAAAGTTTTTTAATTTTTGCAAAACTTTCATTTGCCTTTTCCTTATCATATGGAAAGTCATTAAAAATTTTCTTTAAAATTGCCTTTATAAATACCTCAAATTTATCCATATTTCTCATCCCTTTCACTCCTATGACGATTAAGGGAATGAAAAAGTTTTAAAGTTTGATAATTTTTTTATATTATACTATTTTTGGGTACAAAAAACAATACAAAGCGACAAAAAAAGACTTGTTCTTTATCTTAACAGAAAACACGAATTATGTTATTTACTCCTTACTTATTCGTTAATCTTATTTTAATTATTTAAGGACATTAACAATATTTACTTCTTTTCTTTTCGCATAATCAACTGTATTTTTAGTTCCGCTTTTCTGTCCGTTAAAAACAGCTATTACAAGATTTGACCGGTCAACCATCCACTCATTTCTGACCTGATAACATCCGGTGAAGTAATGGTCATTAATTTCTTTGACAATGTCTGCTTTTTTAATTATCTTATTAAATCTCATCTTTTCAGTCATGCTTCGCCTGCCCTCAAAATTCGGATGAGGTAAAGCACATATCAGATGTAAATCCTTGTTCTGTTTCTTTCTGTCTAGAACTATCTCCGCAGCCCATATATCTGTTCCCATTGCCATGCCTGTTATAAAAGTTACATACCCATCTGCAATAGCATCATCTATTGCTTTTTCAAGTAGTGGCTTAATTTCTTTTTCTCCAAGTTCCATTTTGTCAGGACGATGTCCTGTGAAACAGCATCTGTGTAATCTTAATTCTTCTTGATTCATAGTTTTTCTCCATTAGCACACATAATCAGCATTATGTGTGTAACCAAGACTGTTGAAATAAAAAAATCACCCTCTCAGGTGATTGCAGTTACCACAAATTCAAAAGAGCCTCAGACCAATGAGTTCAATTTTTTCATTGGTCTATTTGCCGTGTGCAAATTTTATAAATTCGTTCTATTTGTGTCTGAAACATTGACCTTTTTGCATTTTCGTGGTATAATTTATGTAAATATTTTAATGATTTTGCCACATAATGCTGATTATGTGGTTTTTTAATTCTGCATCCGCACAAGTCCCATTCTCTGCATTTGCCTGCGGTGGGTGGAACCATTTTCTATGGTATAGATTCTGGTAGTGTTTACATTTGAGTGTCCGAGGATATCGGCCAGGCGAACAATATCTTTTTGAAGTGAGTAGTATGTCCTTGCAAACAGATGGCGGAGGTTATGTGGAAATACTTTTTCTTTTGACACTCCGGCACTCTCACACAATTGTTTCATTGATTTCCATATCGAGTGCCTGTCCACAGACTGACCTTTTCTTGTTATGAATACACTGCCCGAGGTGATATGTCTTTCCTTTATATATTTTTTTAGCAATTGGCAGAGTTCCTTCGGCAGAATTATCATTCGTATTTTTCCTTTTAATTTCACTTGTGCCTGACCGCAATTCACAGCATCGGTTGTGATGTAAGATAGTTCGCTTACACGGATTCCTGTGGCACATATTGTCTGCATGATAAGGTAGAGTCTTTCGTTCTTTTTACTCTTTGCCGCTTTGAGAAGTCTTTCGTATTCAACTTTCGTAAGTTCTTTTTCGCTCTGACAGAAGATTTGCCTTTGTACTTTTAAGTTCTTAACCTTGAGGTCGTATCTCTCAATGTAATTGAAGTATCCATTGAGGGCGGACAGGACTGAGTTCACACTTGCAGGTGCATATTGTTGTACCAATACGTTTTTGTATTCAAGCACAAGTGTTTTTGTAAGTTCATTGCCCTCTGTCCAATTTATAAATGCAGTAATGTCACGGATATATTTTTCGATAGTGACTGAGCATTTTTCTTCCTCGATTAAATAATTCTTGTAGTCCGCAATAGTGCGTTTGGTAATTTCATTCATGATTCAACAACTCCTTTTCAAATATTATATACCGAATATTTTATTCGACTACACTTTTGAAGAATTGTTGTCAATGTTTCAGTGTTAAACTCAAAAGGCGATTGTTAATTCCGTTTAAGAATTAGCAATCGCCTTAATACTTTAGTGTAATTTGCCATATTTTTCACCTCCTGTGACACAAAGCATACCATAACATTTTTTGAAAGTCCACGAAGGAATAAAAAAATTAGACTAAATACTATATTATCTTGTGAATAATTGAAAATAATGGAAAATCGTGTTATAATAAAATTGTGCAGATGTTAAAATTTATTTTATCTAGGAGTAACGTCTTGAAAAAGAAAGATATATATATGAACACGAAAGAGTATTCATTTGAAGAAATAAAAGAATATTTAACAGAAATACTTGAAATTCGTTTTTGTGACGATTTAAAAATGAAAATAAGAGAGTTGGAAAAAATAGATTTAGCTGAACACCATGTCTGGACATTATATGGTGAGAAGAAAAATAAGAGAATTTGTTTGCAAGTTGGACAATCTAAAGATATAAAAAAAGAAATAATACGAGATATTGAATTGATGGATGTTGAACAAGAGTATAAAGGCGAACAAATTTCTGTTAATACACAGTTTTATAAAGATACATATATGCGAAACAAGGAAGCTAATTCTAGTTGTATATATAACATAATAAAAAGAGAGTATACCCCTTTGACATTCTATTATATAAATGTGGATAAATATTTAGGAATAGATCGAGTTAACAGTAATAACGCGACAATAAATAGTATTGTAAATGTTTCTAAAGAGTATTATGCAGAAACCAAGTTTGCATATGATACACAGGCTATTTTTTGGAACGCTTATAGAAGCGGAGTGGGGATGGAAGCATTGAAAGACATTTTAAATGCTGATAAAAGAACAAATATGGAGGGATTCAGCAATGAATAATATTAAATTCAACCTAACAGCAAAGGATGATAGCAAGAGAACATTTATATACAATACCGAGGATAGCGCATTTACTATAAATGATGAAGTAGTTAGAGGAGTGTGTGAAAAAGTAAATATACAAGAATTAAAACATTTACAAGTAACATTAGGTGTGCACGATATGTATTTAGATATTTCATCATATACGCTAACGGACACGCTGTACATAAATGCTTTTTATAATGTAAGATCCCATATAAAAATTCTAAAAGTAATAGATGCAAATATACATATGACTGAACAAAATATCTCTCATTTTCAAGCAGATTGCAAATCAATATTAATGGCTGATTGTAGTGTGGAAAAGTTTGATATTGGGTTGGGCAAATGGCATAATGCTGCAATCGAAGGGGGAAAATGTTTGTACGAAGTTGAAAATTTGGATATTAGGAATTGTTATATAAAAAGGTTAAATGTATTCGCCCAATGCAAGAGAATAAATATTCAACAAAGCACATTTGAAGAAATTAATGATAGATATATCACAGTTTCTGACGAGAAATCTCAGCTAAGTACATTTCATATATGGCAAAATACTAACATAAAAAAACTGACACTTTCAGATAATAAATTGAAATTAAAAATAGATGATTCAACAATAGAAACTATTTTGGCTCGCTCCAATTTATTTGTTACAGAATTAGTAGTTAATAACTCTATAATTATGAACAGCTACGGATTTGATATGAAAAACTTTGAAATTCAAACATTAGATAGCTGGGAAATTATAGAAAAATCAGCTCATAATTCAAATAATTTAAGGTTGCGTTCCGAAGCCTTATACAATATAGTTAATTTGTCATCTCAAGGAGGAAAAGTATTAGAACGATTTGTTCGAAAAATGTTTGACTTTTGTGCAGGATACGGATATAAGCCTATAAGGTTACTAAGGGCATCGGGATTAGTTATATTAATAAATGCTATCATATTTAGCATAATACAATTTATATTTACATTAACAAATAGTGCATCAATTGCAATAAATACAAATAATCTGAAGAACGGGTTTCTTTGTGTTATTAATAATATTTTTATCTCATTTTCAGCATTTGCCGGTCAAAGTGGGCTTATACGAACAGACGGTGTAATATTTTGGTTTGGTACAGTAGAATATATTATTGGTATTGTCTTTTTTGCAATGTTTGTTAATGCGTTATATTTAAGATATAAAGAATAATGTGTTTTGAAAAATCGGAATAAAAAGTGCGTGTCATATATCGACACGCACAAAAGGCTAACGTTTTGAAAACTGAGGGGCTTTTCTCGCAGCTTTTAAACCATATTTTTTTCGTTCTTTCATTCTAGGATCTCTAGTCAGTAATCCTTTAGATTTTAGGATCCCTCTAAGATTTTCTTCTCCAAATTCTAAAAGTGCTCTTGATATACCATGACTAATAGCACCTGCTTGTCCAGAGAATCCTCCACCATTAACACTGCAAACCACATCAAATTTGTTTAATGTGTTGGTCAATATTAAAGGTTGAACAACCATATTTTGAGTGCTAAGATCAAAGTACTCTTTAAAGTCTCGCTTGTTTATAATTATTTTTCCAGACCCTGGAGAAATATATACACGTGCAACTGCTTTTTTTCTTCTGCCTGTACCATAATATATTTGTTTATTATTGTATGACACAGGAACGATTTTATTAGCGCTACTTTCATTTATCAAGGACTCGATTTCATTAGCTAAAACTTTATTATTCGTATTGTAAGTTGACAAATATTCCGATAAATAAGGTGCTGTTCCGCAAACAATAGTGTCACTATTTGGTTGAAAGGCATCAAGCGGAGGAGAGTTTAGTTTTACAACAAATGATGGCACCTCAAAATTCAATTGTTGAAACTCCTTAAAAAAACTAATTCTAGAAATATCATTGTTCTTTATCGGGATAAACCTCTTTATAGCTGATTTTGTTCCGTCTTGATAATAGTATATGTTGTTTTTTTCAAATACGGGATAAACAAAATCTGGGATAATACCAAAAACATTAAGGAACCCGACTAACTTGTACTCATCAACCATTGTTTATCACCTTTCTTTCAACTAAATACTCCATTGACTTTTCAAAAACACTTTGGTTATATAATACTGGTGCAATGTATCTCCTAGTAATATATGTTTTGTAATTTATTTTATTCTTTATTAGAAAATTTTGTATCTCTTCAACCATAAGTAAATTTTTAGGTAAGATTACACATTCTAATGCATCTTTTAATTCAATATCGTCTTTGGTAACAACTTCAACGGTGTGTTTTCTTTCATCTACATCCATTGCTCCACATGCATTGTTCAATCTTATTAATGCATTCATATCAAAGTCGTCTGCTTTAGTTAATTTTGTGTCTCTTTTATTAGAATCCCCTGAAATATATTTTTCGTTTGTTCCAAACATAAATGCAATATACTTATTTATTGCTTCTAAATTGTTATCCAATTCAAAATTTTCAATCTTTGCATGTCTGTGTATGAATTTGTCATATTTTCCACCTTTAAATGCGCCAGAATCAAATGGAAAGACCTTATACATATTAACTTTTTTAGAATTTACAATGAAACATACTGGTAAACATTGCTCATCCTCTGTAGCGTTTGGATAATTAGCACTAACAGGATATGCAGGCTTACCATAGAAAAAATACAACAAATCTTCGCCTTCAAAAACTTTGCAGGGAGTTGCTTTTAGTAATCTATCTTTAAAAATGTTTACACCATCGTATCCCTCGCATGAATGAAACATAGGAAGCAAGTTAAGACTAATGTTTATGTTTTGAGATTCGATATATTGGTTAATTATATTTGACAACAAAGCAATCACCTCTCTTATGTGCTAAAATATAAAAATCCATTCAAATTATAAGAATAATTTGAATGGATAGAACATTTAAAATGTCCAACCTATGATAACATAGATTACGGATAACCATATGTATAATTTTACCACTTATTTTAAAAAAGTCAATAGTCATACAAGCTTTTTTTGCTTTTCATCATATTATACAGGCATTAAATTGTTATAATCTAAAAGGTTATATATTATTAATAAATAATACAAAAATTGAGCCTACAATTTTATATAAGCTCAACCTTTTTAGTGGTGCGGGCGAGGAGACTTGAACTCCTATGCTCTTGCGAGCACATGGACCTGAACCATGCGCGTCTGCCAATTCCGCCACGTCCGCATATATTAAATTTTAAGTTGTTAGTATTTACACAAGCCGTTTTTTGTTTACTCCCTTAAAAAGGGTTCACGGACTTGAACCTGCATGAAATCGCTTTCACATGGACCTGAACCATGCGCGTCTGCCAATTCCGCCATATCCGCATATTTAGTTTTTACCCCTTAATTTTTACACGGGAGAGGTAACCCCGAGGATGAGCAAAACCGCTTAATCCTCAAATATGAAAACGGACAAACCGAATTCAACAACTTTTCACCGATATGACGCGAGCAGAACCGTACGCGTCTGCCAATTCCGCCATATCCGCATATTAAGTTGTATATTTAAAATCTATGAAAACTGAAATTTATCATTAGACATGGCAGCCGCTTCTCGCGTGACACCTTGTGGGCACGGAATTTTCTTTGTTGCCATTTTCACCGCAGATATATAAATTAAGTTCCTTTATCTTACAGCCCGGACATCCATTCTCCTAATTTTGGAATAATAATCCATGCTGCAATAAAGAGTATAATAAAAATCAGACAGCTTATACCATTCATTTCTGTGTTATTGGTATTTCCTGTCCCCATTTTTTCATTTATTATTTTGGTCCATATTTTATCGTGTTCACTCATAGTATACCTCCAAAAATACAGGCGGTGCGAGCAGATACTTTTATGTAATTAATTTCATTATATATTATATTTCCAAAATTTATTGTATCACACCTTTTAAAATCAGTCAATCGAAAAATTTGAAAAAGGGGTAATTGGTGTTTACAAAAGGGGATTTATGTGGTAATATTTAATTAATTCAAATAAAAAAGGGGATTATTGTTGTGGCGGGAAGAAATAAAGAAGATTATTTATACGAATTTGCGTCAACAGGGCTTGGAAACAACTGCAGGTCTGTTGAGGACTTAGAGCAACGGTTTTATAACTGGATGTGCAGAAATGATTACAGGCTGGTAAGCTATGGCAGAGATTACAGAGATAATAAATTTGAAAAAAGTGTTGAATATACTATGGGGATTTTTGAAAAAGACCCTCATCTTGCATCGCTTTTCGGATTAAACGGCGGTTCGTACGGCGGCAATTCTTACGGCGGTTCATACGGGGGACAGTGGACTCCCCATGGCACATCGGGCGGCGGTTACGGAAATAGTTATGGTAATGGTTACGGCAACAGTTACGGCAACAGCTACGGTAACGGATATGGTGGGGGCCGTAAAAAAACTTCCTCGGGTTCGGGGAGAAGCGGAGCAGGAAGAAGCCGTCAGAATACAAGAGGATATTCAAATAACAGAGGATATAACAATAATGATGGTTATTCTCTTAAGGGGATGTTTAACTTTTATAAGGATAAAGCAACAGGAAAAGGACAGGGTACTTCGGGTGTAAGTCCTATCGGCATGCTTCTTATTTTTGCCGTTGTAATTGTTCTTATATATAAGATTTTAGGGCCTGCTGTTTACTCATTTTTAACAAGCGGAGTTCCTTTTAAGCTTATTTGCTTTGCCATTGGTGGATTTTTAAGCTATAAGATGCTTCGTTCAAAGAATATGGGCTGGCCTCTTCCAATAAAGCTTATTGCTTTGTTTGTTATATGGGTAGTTCTACTTAATTATGATTTTTGATTGGGGTGCTTAAAATTAAAACTTTAGTTGAACTTTTTGATATATGCCAACTTGAAAATGTTATTGCGGGGCTTAAGCTTTGTCCTGAAAAAATTATATATGTTGGGCTTAAATCCATAATGTCTAAAAGAAGGCAGAATTCCATTGTTAATTTCTATAAGAAAAAGGGGATAAATGCAGAGATTTCCTTTGAACCCATAAAGGAAAATAATCTTCAGGATGCAATTGATAAAATTAACTACATACTGGATAATAATGAGGATTGCTATTTTGATTTAACAGGCGGAAGTGCTACCTTTCACGCGGCTGTGGGGTCGGTTTCTGCAACTCGTATGATAAAGCTTTTCCGCTTTGATGTGAAAAAAGCAAAATTTGTAAATGTGTTAAATTGCACTGAACCTCTTAAGATGAGCAATATTTCAATGA
This sequence comes from Clostridia bacterium, assembly GCA_045658425.1. GTDB lineage: Bacteria > Bacillota > Clostridia > UMGS1840 > HGM11507 > SIG450. The sequence goes on from JAZOVB010000145.1 coordinate 21,315, forward strand.
CTGTTAATCAGGCTCTTAAGCTTAACGGCACTTCAAGAGTATATAGTCAGCTGGATATTGAATGGGAGATAGATGACCGATTTAAAAGAGATGTTGATTCTGCATGGAATGTAGTATGCGATAATTTCTGCTATTGGAACTCTCACACCAATGCTCTTAACTATATTTTAAGCCACGCCGAAGAAACAGAGCCTCTTTTTTATGAATTTGAGGGGGATGCGGAAGCTCTTGGATTGAATAAAATCATTATGGAGGAGCTGGAGCTTTATAATCTTATCTCCGACCTTAAATATGAGGGGGACAGGCTTTCTTTCAGATTTAAAAATTTGCAGATTAAACAGCTTCTTAATAAAGCAGGGAATCCTCTTGAGGTTATGTGCTACATACTTCTTAACGAGATTAAGGAGGAATTACCCGGATTATATGAGGATATATCCGTTAGCGTTAATGTGGACTGGGACGGTGATATTCATTCCGAATTTGATACTGTTAAGGATACCAGAAATGAAATTGATGTTATGGTTATGACAGGGGTAAGACCTGTATTTATATCCTGTAAAAACGGTGCTGTAAAAAAAGAAGCACTGTACGAGCTTTCAACTGCTGCAAAGCATTACGGGGGCAAATATGCATCTATGGTGCTTGTTTCCACCCAAAAGCCTGCGGATTTGGTAAAATATGAATTTTTCAGACAAAGAGCAAAGGATATGAGCATAACACTTGTTGACGATACATGCAAGTTCACAAGAGTTGGTTTCAAGAATGCTCTTTTAAAGGCGGTTAAATAGGGGAAAAACAATTTTACATAAGCGGAAGAGGTGGATATGCCATTCGGCATCCACCCTATTAAATTACAAATGACAAAATACAAATGACAAATGATGGAAGAGCGGAGATGCTAATTAGCCTCCGCTCTTTTTCTCGTTGCCGTAAGACCACATATCAGGTCTGTAGGGCGTGACGACCTCGGCACGCCGATAAACTATGCAAAACATATCGAAATTCCCGTCAGGGATTTATATTACACCTTTTCAAAAATCCTCCCACCGCTAAAGCGGTCCCCCCTCCTTTAGGCAAGGAGGGCTTTCGGGCATTGCTTTGCAATGCCAAAATATAACGGCTTCCATCATTTATAATTTATCATTTTATAATGTGTTTTACAGATTTTTTGACATATTATTTGTAATCAATTTATAAAAATGCAAAAATCGTTTGACACGGCTATGGTTTAAGATGTATAATTGAGATAATATGGATAGGTCTATTTAGCGGGGGATTACTGCACTAAAATAAATATAAAAACAAAGGGGTTTATTATGAAAAAAAGGGTAGTTATTTTTATTATGATTTTGATTTTTTCCCTGAGCTTTTTCGGCTTTTGCGATGAGCCTGTTACAACCGAAAAACAGGAGGAAGCCAAAGCACAAACAGAAGTCTTGCCTTTAACCTTAACGGTAAAGCAGAAGACGGTTTCCAAGGATTTATATATATTGGGTTTCAGCGATAAGTTAGGGCACCGCTTTAATCTTAATGATTATATAAGTGTAAGTAAGGGAGAGGCAAGAAATCCTCATTTTATGATTTTAAACAGTGATGAATTCGGAGCAAATGCGTATGCAATGGGGGATTATAATACAGTTTTATATGTATATCCCCAGGCTTACGGCGATATGAATTTTAAGATAAGAGCATATTTATCCGACAGTGAATTTGCCGATTTTGAGCTTAAGCTTACCTTTTTAAGCTCGGTAAGCAGATGGAAGGACAGAGCGGAAAATATTATTCTTCCTGCATTTTTACTTCTGATTTTCTTATTCCTGTTCTGGTTTTTCAGAATGAGGGGGATAAAGTTAGGTTGCGAAAACGGGGAAAAACCCTCGGGATTTGCAATTCGTATGAATAACCGCAAATATTTCTTTTCTTTCCTGAGAATGCGTGTTAAAGAAAGGGAAGAGGGGGCGGCAGGAAAAGAATATGATTGCAACTACTTTGAAATCAAAAAGGGTGCTTTAAACTCACCTTATTTAGTAACCGAAGAAAATGGAAGAAAAGTTAAAAAGAATGTATATATCTCAAAACAGAAAAACTAAAGGAGTAAGTTGAAATGAGTGATTATATCCCTGAAAATATACTTGAAGATACAGCCAAAACCACTGAAACGGCTGTTATGGATGAGTTTACCCCCGGTGAAGAGGTTAACCTTGTGGGTAAGAATGCCTTTGGAGGCGGGAAAAGCTTTGACGATACCGCAAGGAAAAAAATTATTGAGGAAAGACTTAAAAAATCCTCTAAGGATAAAATTATAAGATGTCCTTACTGTTTTGAAATCATTTCAAGTCCTGTTTACATAGGCGGAAATTATAAATGCCCGAAATGTGACGGTAAGCTTCCCTCCAATTACGGCAAGTACCCTGTAAAATTCCTTTCGGTTATCGGTGCTTCAGGGTCGGGAAAAACTGTATATTTATCCAATCTTTTAAAATTTTCCGACAAGGCAGAGAACAATCCTTTGATAAAATACCGCTATACAGTGGGGGATTGTATTTACGGCGAAGATGAAAAAAGCTCATTTATGAATAAAGTAACCCAGATTGCAAGAGTGTGGAATGAAGAAGAGGGCTGGACAACAGTACCCTCTGATTTGGATACATCCTCCGAGGAAGAGATGGAAAAAATAAAGAAATCTCTTAAGGAAAAGGAAAATAAAAATGTGGGGAACATAGTTCCCGAGGGTGAGCTTATAAAAGAGGGGGATTTTGTTATTGTAAATTACCCTAAGGCAACGGCTACCAAGGATAAGCTTATTCCTCTTATAGTTGAGCTTGACTATAATATGGCAACAAAATTCACATCTACCCGACATCTTGTTTTATTTGATATAGCAGGTGAAAATTTAGGTAACCGTGAGGCGATTAAAACCTGTAAGCATCTGTTTTATTCGGACGGGCTTTTATGCCTTGTATCACCTGATGATATTAAAGAAAAGCTATCCGAATCCATTGAATTCCGTCATGCTTCGCCTGTTAACGGGGAAGAGGTATCCGAAGATGCACCTTGTATCTTAAACGGAAGAAATACCAAGGTTAATGTTATTGATGTACTGGATAATTTTCAAAGAGTGTTCAGGGGTATCAAAACGGATAGCGGAAAGAGCGGGATGGATGTTTTTGAGAAAATCCCTCTTGCAGTTGTTCTTACCAAAAGCGATATGTATTTAAATGCCCGTGTTACAAAAACCACAGGGGGATATAAAACCATAGGTGAATTTGATGAAATATTCAAACAAATCAAATACCCTGATGACAATAACAGTTACTTAAAGAGTGCCGAAGCGGATATTGAAGAAACCGTTGAAGCCTTGTTCCCATACAAAAGCTCTGAAGTGTTTGAAATAATTATGCAGTGGTATCGTGCATATAAGGCCTTTGCAGTTTCATCCTTCCCCTCAATTAAAAAGATTGATTTTGTGGCAAGGGAAAAAGTGAAAACTCTTGTATCGGGTGCTGACGGCGTAAAAACAGAGTATATCGAAAAAGATATATTTAAGGTTCTTGATAAAACTTTGGAAGATGAAGACTTTAAGCCTTTAAGAATTGAAGAGCCTATCGGCTGGATGTTTTATGAATGGGGCTGGCTGGGTTCAGATGCCGAGGTTATTAAGACCAAGCTTCTTAAATGGAAAATTTTATTCGGGGAAAAGGGTTACAGCCTAAGTGAAAAGATAAAATACTGGTTTAAAATACTCCTTAACAAAGATTATTAATTTATAAATTCCGGAGAGATAAAAATGATTATAGGACAAAGGATATACACCCGTTTTGAAAATGGTTACGACCAGGGTGCGAATGGGGTTAAATTATCCCCCAGGGCAGAAAAGCTGTGGGATAAGGTTACAGAAAATTCAATGAACGGAGAATACGGTTATTCCTTTTACTGTGAAAATGGCATAAGTGTTTATACAAAAAAAGATATGACAAGGGATACCAGAGAGTCGCTAATTCTTCATTCTTATATATTTGAACAAGATGATTTGCTTTTTGAGAATATCGGGAAATTATTTTCCATGGATAAGTTTATGCAAAGCTATGAAGATGCCTATCCGCCCTTTGACTCTGAAATCTTTGTTACTCTTGAAGATTTTCAGGTTGAAAGCAAGGAAATAAACAGGCAGGATTTTGATGCTCTTTCTTTATTATGTTTAAAGGCAGTTATTGAAAAGACCACTCTTAAAGTTAAATTTGAGGGGAGCTATAATCTTAAAAAGGAGCTTCTTGCCCGTATTTATAAAAAGTTCCCTCTGTTTTTAAGAAAGCTCATAAGCTTTTCCACCTATGAAACTGCACTTGATACAAAAATTCAGATTGTAAGTGAATTAAATGACAGGGATAATTTGTTTTATGACTGCGAAAGGGCTGAACATTCTCCCATTGAGGAAAAATATATAAAAAGACTTTCTCATATTAAAGAAAATGAAAAGCTATACAAAGAATTTATTAAAAAAGAGTGTGAACATACCTCTTTTAACACTGACATTCTGATTTCGGTTATTGAAAAAGCGGATATTGCAACAGGGGTTATTAACCCCTTTGAAGCTTCTGTTCACAATGCGAAAATATATATTATCGCAGGTAGATATAAGGACGGATTTTACCTTGAACTTCTTAAGGAATTACTATCGGATATTTCCGAAAACAACAGGTTATCTCAGCTTTATGAAACTTTTGACCGACTTATTTTTGCATATAAAAAGGGCAGAATTCAAGGTGCTGATGATAAAGAATTCATAAGATGCATGGCGGAATATACTGTTTCTTATGTTCTCAATAAAGGGTTTATGGGGATTGCTGATTATCCTGCTCTCTTTGATTTTATTACAAGATGTATTCACGGTAACTTAAAGAGGGGGACAGGGGAAGGCATCAAAGAGCTTATAAATCTTATATTTGAAAAGGAATTTAAAGAGCTTTACAATCTTATCCCTGATATGTTTGAAATTCTTATTGAGGAAGATTGCCACATAAACAGAGTTCTTGAAATTATAAGGGAACACGATTTGGAGCTTTATTATAAAATTGAAGCGGATATTGCTTTAAAGAGTCCCGAAAAAATTCAGAAGTTTTACTCAGATGTGCTTCTTAATATTTCTGAAAATTCAAAGGAAATATTAAGGCTTAAAAAAGATTATCTTAAGCTTAATTTAAAAGTAAATAACGACTTTTTAAATAAGCTTTCAGAAAAATACATCGGATTTCTTTTTGAAGAATTTACCTTGAGCGATGATTTTACCGCAACGGAGGGCTGGGAAAAGGTTGAGGAATTTACAAAGGGGACAGGTGTTTCGCCTTATGATATTCCTGTATCCTGCCGTTTTCTTGACAAGGTGTTTATAGAATTGGAAAATCCGCTTACATGGAATAAGGATAAGTGGCTTTGTCTTGAAGATTCTGATTTTTACAGCCGACTTATTAACAGTGTGGCTCTTGATGAAAAAAGCCGGGATATATTAAAGCTTATAAAAGCGGTCAAAGATGGTGTTCTTCTTTCAAAATCCCAAGTGGATTACATCGGTCTTTTATTCGGTGGGGGGGCATTAAGAACCACAGATAAGGAAAAAAATCATAAAGAAAACACTAAGTCAAGCCTTAGTGCCAAGGAAAGAAAGCAACTTATAAGCCTGATTATTCAAGCGGTAAAGGAAAGACAAGCTGATATTGAGGACTTTGATCTTCAACTTATCATTAATTATGTAAATAAGGATATAAAGCGTACGGGGTTTAATACCGAAGATTTGGAAAAAATTGAGAATTATCTTAATGAAAGTTTTGATAATATAGGATATTCTGCATTGGATTATGACCCTATATACATATCACTTTACGGTTATTTTGATAAGAAAAGCAGAAAAAGAGCTGGGGAAAAATATAAGGAAATACTTAAAAAGCTATATAATTTTACCGAAGAAAACAAAAGTAAGTTTACTGTCTTTAAAATTGATAATATAAGATACGGAACCCGTTTTACAAGACTCTATATGCTTTCATTAATTATTGCTTTTGCCGTGGCTTCGGTGCTTTTAAGAAGACTTACTTCTTCAGAATATATAAAGGGGTGTATTGATACCGCTTCCTTTATGTTAAGCGGGATAACTGTATTTGTATTCTGCTGTTACTCAAAGGGCGGAATTTTAAAAAGAAAAATCGATACCGGTTTAAATGTAGCTTTATTTGTTGCAGTCTGGTTTATCTTTATATGTATTTTACAATTTATTTTATAATTTAAAGGGGAAGAAATGGAAAATAACAAAGAGATGATGGGTATAGCTTCGGAGGATTACAGGGAGGCTACCGAAAACACACATACTGCGGTTGTCAATGTGCTTATGTGGATAAAGGAGCATATTAAATCCTACCGTTATACAGGGAAAAAAAGCAAAGATGTATATAACGAGCTTGTTGATATTTGCTCTCAGCTTGACAAAGCATCTTTCGGGGATTGCTTTACGGTACTTTCGAATTTTTATGAATGTTTTGACAATAATCCTATTATGTGTTCAAGGCGATTTTATGCTTCAAGGGATGAAATAAGAACGGATATTGTGGATTTAAGCTTTGTTAAAATAAAATGCTCATATATGGGAAAAATGCTTGATGTTCCTGTTGTTCTGGGATATTTAAAGGATTTTAACTTTCCTTATTATAAAAAGTGCAAGGAAGAATATCTTAAGATTTGTAAACAGGAGTACTCGGATTTTATAAGTAAAAAGACTGACGAAGCTCTTTGTGATGCGCAGTATATTTCTGAAATGACAGGGAAAAAGGCGTTAAGTGATAGGGTTAAAGAGCTGGTTATTCCTGCTCTGCTTATTTTCGCAGGAATATTAGTTGGAATATTGATGATTTATAAGACTTTTGCCCTGATACTTCCATGGAACGAAACAGCTTTGATTTTTGAAAATTCTACGGGATTTTTAAGAGGTCTTGCTTATTTATTTGAAAATAAAACAGGGGTAAGCCATAACAGTTTTTTAGTTTATCTTGTTATTATTTTTGAAATTATAATTTTTGTTTGCACTATACGGCTTGTACCTTTTTTAAAGTATTTTATGGCAAATATAAATAATAAAATTATTGTTTCGGGAAATAAAACCCGTCTTCTTGCACTTAAGAAAAAGGAGCTTGAACGGGAGATTGGAATTTACGAAAAAAGTATTGATAAACTGAATTTTTCCTTAGAATTTAAGAACCGGTTTAAGCCGTTGAGGGTAAAAACTGTCAAAAAAAATGCCTATAAGGCTTCGCTTGTTTTAATAATTCTATCGAGTCTTATTATATTTTCCTCGGTTAATACGGTTTTAGGGAAATGCTTTTTTGTTCCCGAAAAGTACATAAGAGATATTATATCAACCGCCAAGCTTGAATGCAGTGTATTCTGTACAGCAAAGGAAGAAATAAAAATCTTTGAGAAAAAGGATACAAACGGTTTTGTAAGCGGTATTATTCCCGTGAACTGTGAATATATGAGGGTTGAACACGAAGAAAATGACGGTGAATTTGTCAGAGTAAGGTACGAGCATGAGTACGGATACTCACAGGGATGGATGAGGATTGAAAATTATAAATTTTCCGCCCCTTATGAAATTCCTGAAAATTATGTGAAATTAGAATTTCAAAAAGCCGAAGCCTCATCAAGCTCTATGACATTTACGCCGGACAGGGTTATTGACGGCAATCTTGCTTCCTCCTGGAGACCCGAGGACGGAACACCTCCGTTATATCAATCCCTGTTTCTGACTCTTTTAAAAAAGGAAGATAAAACTCCAAAGGTTAAGGTTATAGGAATTGCTCCGGGAAATTGTTACAGCGAAAAAGCTTTTACCAATTCGGGAAGACCTGAGACAGCAACCATAACCTTTATAAATAACGGCAAAAGCGAGAGTGTTGAAATAAAGCTTGACGATTACGGATATTTTCAGTTTTACAGTTTAAGCCGTCCCGTAAAAGCGGAGAGAGTTTATGTAAAGATAAGCAGTTATAAGGAAGGGGAGCAATACCCTGAAAATGTGTATATTTCCGAAGTATCGGCGTACAGCTTTACCGGAAAATAACAAAGGAGTATAGAGAATTATGAATGATAACCAATCTGTTCCTACTCAGAATATTTTAAAAATATTTAACGGGGTGGAGGAAATAAAAAATACCGTAGTTACTGCTCCTGACGGGATAAAAATTTCAGGTGTTATAAATCAGGAAAATCAAAAGCTTAAAATTGATTTTAACAATGGCTTTAACAGAGATTTTTATGATGAGGTATTCAATGAAATTTTCGGAATTCATATTCACAGCGGAAGAAAAGAAATTTCGGATATAGGCGGAGAATATACCAATGTATATAAGCTTAGCGCCGAAGGGTTTTCTTATGTTGTAAAATTTAATTATGTGGGGGCATCGGACAGATCCTCCTGGATTGAAAAAAATGTATATAACAGTCTTACCGAAACAAAGAAGAGACATCATTCCATTCATATTCCTGTTGTGCCAAAAGGGATAGAGCCTTTTGAAATCCCTGTTAACAGATATGACGAAAAGGGTGAGGTTTTTATCGAGCAGGGCAGGGTAAGATGTCTTGTAATGGAATATTACGAAAGCTTTATATATGAAACTAAGGATGATATAAAAGGTGCTCTTAAAATAACCGCTTCAATACTTAATGACCTTTCCTGCTTTCATAATAAGGGCTGGATACACAGGGATATAAAGCCTCGGAATATAGTGAAAAAAGGCAATCAGTACATTATAATCGACTGGGAATCGGCAGTAATAAGAGATACAGCATCGGATATAAACAATGTAACAGGCACTCCTTATTATGCTCATCCGGAGCGTTATAATAAAAAAGAGGGTAAATACATATACGAAAAGATGGTTGACACTGACCTTTACTCGGTGGGGATTTTTCTGTTGGAGCTTATATCCTCAGAGGGTGAATTCAAAGGTTTGTTTGAAAAAGTTCCTGTAATTTCCGATAAGGAAGAGGAAGGCAGCTCTCCGGAAGTTTACGGACTTGATATGACAAAGGTAGATAATCTTTTGAGCCTTAAAATCAGCGATGAAGCTTTAAGAAAGAAAGTATATTCGATAGTTGAAAAGGCTTGTGTATGGAAGGATTTTTCAACTGCAAAAAGATGTGGCTTCAAAAATGCGGGAGCAATGCTGAGTGCAGTTGAAAATGCAGTTTATGAGAAGAAAACCATAAAGACCTCGGGAATTATTGACCGTAAGGATGTACAGACTCCCATTGCCTTTGGCTTTATGGGAATAATTGCTCTTATAACCTCTCTTATTTCAGCTTTTATAGGTAAAGGCTTTAAGGGAAGATTTGATTTTATATCTTTGGTTTTTCCCTATACTCTTACTATTTTATTGTTTGTAGGCTCGGCTTTTTTATATGAGAAAATACTTTGTGGATATTTAAGGGACAAGGACGGAGAACGACCCTGCGACAGAATGGCTCATCTTGACTGGGCTTTAAGCTCTCTTATAAGCTTTTTAACCTGTGTGATTTCCATAATCATAGCTTCGGTAAAGGTGGATTTATCCTCGGTATCGGTTGTATTCTACCTTGCGTACTATTCATTTATGGTTTTTATGTGTATTGCTTTCAATATACTTTTAAAATCCGGGAAGGCAACGCCGTTTAAGATAATTTTGTGGGCATATTTAGTTGTTGCAGCTGTGGGAAGTTTTCATAGTTTCCTTACCCTTGGCGGACCGGATGCTATGGTTTATGCCATACTTCACAGTATAGTTTTAAATGTTATAACCGCTCTTTTAATTATTGTGTGGTTAGTTTGCCTGATTACACTGGGACTTATATTGTTCCCGAAGGGTGTTATTGATTTATTCTGGAAAGGAGCCGGTGATAAATGAATTTAAGATGCAATTGTTTAAAGGAAAATTTTAATATTGATACGGCTCATATTCCCTTTGATAAATGCGGTGAAGCTTTCTTAAGTTTTCTTGAGAATAATGAAAAAACCACGGAAGGAAAAGCTTTAAACGAAAAAATTACTATAGCCATAACAGACTTTTTAAAGGAAAAAGCTAAAAAGGGGACAGGTTATTCTAAAGACCCGCAGAAAGATAAACGATATAAAAAGATAACCTCTGAGAGCCTGGCGGTTTCCAAACATCTTGATTGCGGTGATATTCTGGAGCTTTCCTTTAATGATTACAAAGGCTTTTTGCCTGTGGCTGTGTATCCGATAAATACGGGTAAGGAAGAAGAGGGTATTACCGAAATTGAAGATTTTAAGGATTTTTCCTTAACCCAAGGACTTGTTTCAGTCTGCAGAACACAATTTGGTATGGATAAAAACCAAAAAGATGTGGAAGATTACGAAGAATATGAAGAAAGAACTTTTTGGGATTTGTTTAATAAATTTTCCTTTAATTTCCTGAAAATCGGTAAAAAGGGTCTTTACAAAAAGCTTAAAGGTCTTAATTTCAGACCTTTTGTTTTAGCGGATAAATCGGGGAATGGCTTTTTGTTTGTTCCTTACAGGCTTGATATGTCGGTGTTTTTAAGGCGGATGAGCGACAGCAAGATTTTAAAAACTGTAAGAATACTTGCTTCAGAATCCCACGGACTTATGGGGGAAAATTATACTAAGGATATTTACCATTTCTGTGTTTTAATGACTCTGCTTGGTATGTATGACGAGATTGAGGATAAAAAGAATTTCTTTCAGGATGAAAGATTTTTCGCAAAGGATGAGGAATGTACTTTACTTCCCACCGCACTTCATTATATGAATAATTCCGAGCTTTTAAAGAGGATTATTTCCAAAGGTCTTTGCAGTCTTTCTGAGTTTTCCTATAATGATGTAAAAAGAGAGTCTGCCATAAGGGAATTTAAAAATGACCTGGCAGGAAAAAAGAAAAATACTTCTAAAATGGGTAATCCTTTTAAAGAAATATATAATGAGCTTTTTAAGGAAGCGGTTAAGATTACAACCGGAAAGGGACATAACCCGAAAATAATTCCTTTTTTTGACTTTTTAAAGAATGAAGACGGATATACTGTGGGTTCAAAAAGTGAAGATATAAGAGCCAATCATATTTATATTCCGGGAGAAAATGTAGGGAGAGTACACGGAGTTATTTTCTTTGATGAAAGTGTGGACAGTCTTGTTTACAGAAGAACAACAACCAAAGAGCGTACCTTGTATGAAGGGAAGTCTGCGGCAGATGATACTGAAATTTTTGACGGTGCTCTTATATATATAGGTGATACACTTTGTAAGTTTGAGTATATTACTAAAAAGGGGAATTGATTATGGACTGGTTATTTAAGCTAAGCGCAGATATAAGCAACGCATCTTCTCAGTCTGCTGTGGATATGAATTCTTATATCAGGACAGAGGTTGCAAAAGCTACTGTATGTGTAGGAATAATATATCTTATTATATTTTTTATGACTGTATTTTACTTATTTGGCGGAAAACGTTGGGGAAAGAATAAAAGAAAATAAGTTGGGGGTTAACATGGAATCAGCAAGATTTTTGTTTTTGGGCGGATGTGTTATTATAGCCATTGTGTTTATATGGATTATTAATACTAAAGTAAATAAACGAAACCGATAGTGGAGGGGTTATATGAATAAGATTAAAGAAAGGATAAAAGACTTAGGGTTATATAATGTTATAGCCACCTTTGTATGCTTTATCCTTGCAGCACTTCTGGCACCCCTTTATATAGAGGGTGAGATAGTTTATACTTATATGTTTCTTATTGGCTACGGTGTGGTTGCCGCAATTTTATCCTTTTACGGAGAAAAGCAGGGGGCAAACAGAGTCCTGGTTATTACCATCTCTTTGCTTATAGCAATAGGTGTTCTTATCCAGAATGTTATAGTTCCCATTAATCCCGATGTGGATAATCTTGATCAATGGGTATTTAAACAGTTCCTTATTGCAGGATTTGCAATAGGATTTATATTCTGTTTTATGATTGGAAGACATATATTGCTTAAAAAAGCTAAAGAAAATTCGGTATGGTTTATTCTGGCAGCGGCGGTTGGGGCTTTACTTTTCTGCTGTGTGCTTCCTGAAGTAAACGGTGCAAGAAACTGGTTAAATATAGGCCCTTTGTCCTTACAGATAACCGAATTTGTTAAATTCTTCGGGATTATCTTTATGGGAGAAATGGTGCTTACCGAGTATTCTGATTTTACAAAGTTTATGTGGCTTACTGGCTTTATAGGAATCAGTGCAGTTCTGCTTATTGTAAGAATAAGCGAAATGGGTACTCTTATTGTACTTGCCCTTGTGTATGCGGTGCTTATTTTTAATTACCTTAAATCAGGGGCAATAAAGACGGTTGCAGTGCTTGGTATTACAGCCTTTGTACTTGTTTTTGCCTGGGGGTATTTATCTATTGATAAGGTTGTGTGTAAGTGGGACTGTTATAACGGATGTAAGGTATCCGAAACCAACGAAACTTATGTGGTTTCGGGGATTGAATGTCCTCAGTGCAGAAAAAACGGTGTAGACACCAGAAATTATTATAAAAATGCTACATACCATTGTTCAAAATGCTTTTACAGAAAATATGATGAAAGCAAAGAGGCTTATAAGGACTATAAATGTCCTATGTGCGAGGGGCATATAATATTAGACTCGCCCGTAGGCTATGCGGCTTCAAAGCTTTATCAGAGATTTGCGGTATTTTTAAGCTATGATAAATGCTCTCACGAAAGCTTTGCAGACCAGATTAACGGCGGTCTTAAGGCAGCAAAACTTGGTGGCTGGTTCGGTCAGCCTAAGGGTACATATACAAAAATTATAAATCCTCATAATGACAGTATTGTTGTGGCGGCAGGTAACCGTATGGGAATGATTTGGGTGCTTATTATTCTTCTTTGCTATTATTCTTTGTTTTTAAGTGTAAGACATTCAAGAAGTCCTGTTAAGGTTGCCGCAATACTTGCTCTTTTTATTCAGACAATAGTTACCTATCTTGGCAACTACAATCTCTTTGCTCTTACAGGCATAGGTGTACCTTTTATTTCATCAGGGGGGACTATATATGCGGTAAGTTTAGCTTTTGCTTTTGTAATCTTCACAAGAGACGGAAGATATATGAAAGAGAAAATTAAAAGTATAAGAGAGGAGGGCTATAATGAATAAAAATTCCAAACTGCATAATTTTGCACTTGTAATGTGCGGAATGGTTATTGTTATGGCAGTTGCCACCGGTGTTCTTATTAACGGAGGCTTTATACTTTGTGATTATAATGACAGTGTGCAGGGAGTTCAGGAGGCTGAAAGAAAAACCAATGTGGTTGAGGGGGATATTCTGGACAGATGGGATAATCCAATTATGGCTCCCCTGCTTCCCGTTAAGGAGGAACAGGTCCGCGTTGAACCTGCCTATGCTCATCTTTTAGGGTATAACAGTGTAAGCCATGGTTATGACAGGTTAAGAGGCAGTTATCGCAAGATTTTATATGATGATGCAGGTACGGGAAAGGGAAGTACCATAAAGCTTACAATTGACGATAAAATTCAAAAAGCTGCTTACAGTTATCTTCAAAGAGGCATAAACGGAAATCCAATAAGAGGCTCTATTGTTATTCTTGATGCAAAAAACGGTGATGTTCTTGCAATGACCTCCAGAAATCTAATAGAATATGATACTTCGGTAATTGATATAGAAGAAAATTTTAAGAAATATTCAAGTGTTGAAAATTTCTTTTATAATTATCCTACCGATATTCCCGAGGCTCCGGGGTCGGTATATAAGCTTGTAACTGCTTGTGCCGCAATAGAAAAGGGTTGTGATGACCATATTTACAATGATGTTGCCTCAAATGGTGTATATTATGTAGACGGTAATGAAAATCTGGAAATTAAAAATCATTCTGCGGTAAGAGATACAGTGTTTGGCGATATTAATATGCAACTTGCTCTTAATCAGTCTCTTAATACATATTTTGCATCACTGGGAATTGAAAAACTCGGTGAAAGCGCAATAGAAGAATATGCAAAAAAATTTCTTATAAATATCGGTAAAAAATCTCAGACAGAATTTAAAACTCTGGATGTGGGCTTTGCAAAGCTTCCCTCTTGTATGGAATTTGTAAGCATTGACGGAAATTATAATGAAAGATACAATCTTGCAAATCTTACCTTCGGGCAGGGCGAGTTTGCCATAACTCCGCTGCATCTGGCAATGATCGGACAGGCAATAGCAAATAACGGGGATATGAAAATGCCTCTTCTTATAAAAAGCGTTGTATATCCTGATGGCAAAGAGATACCTGCAGTAAGACCCGATGACCCATTGGAACCCATTAAGGCCCAAACAGCGCAAAAGCTTAAAGACTATCTTGTGGGAACAACAAGGACAATTTTCGGCAAAGACTTAAGCTTTATTGATAAAAACGGCAGTCCTGTAAGGGTTTATTCTAAAACAGGTACTGCGGAAATCGGTATGAAGGACGGAACCTGCCATGCTTATCTTATGTGTATGACCGATGATTATGTTGTCCTTATTTCTTCAAACAGGACTAAGGAATCAGGGTCTTCTCATAAAGGTATTGCGGAAGGACTTATGCGTTTGCTTTATGAATAATTAAATTAAAAAGAGGAATGTCAAAAAACTCGGTGTATATTTTAATATATCACCGAGTTTTTGTATTATCCTATTTAAAATATTTTTCAATTTCCTCTTTGGTTGCATTAAAGGAGCCGGAGGACATATTTCCTCTTCCGCCACCTCTTCCCGAAAGGGCAGTGTTTGCATCCTTTGTAATTTCTGAAACATCCGATTCTTTGGAAATGATAACATATTTATAACCCTCGCTGTCATTTCCCGATAAAACTACTGAAAATGCTTCGGTTTTATCCTTTAAGTCGTTTCCTATAAGTCTTAAATTGGGAATATCCGCATCCTCAACAAAAAGACAGTATGGTTCTTCCTTAAAAGGCAGAGAATCCACCATAATCTTTGCAAGTTGCTTACTTTTTTCAGAAATTTTCATTAAAAGCTGATTATTGGCATCGCTTAGTCTTTTTACACCCTCAAAGGTTTCCGCAGGCTTAACCGAAAGATGGGAGGAAATAAGGGAATTGCTTTTGTTTTTTTTCATATAGTCTAAAAAAGCATCCTTTCCCGATAAAATACTTAATCTTACACCGCCTTTATATTTCATAAAGGACAGTATTTTTATAATTCCTATTTCCCCTGTATATTTCACATGGGGAGCGCAACAGGCACAAAGGTCAAGGTCGCCGATTCTTACTATTCTTATATCCTCTTTTATTTCACTTTTTGAACGGTAATCAAGTGTTTCCAATTCCTCTTTATCGGGATAGTAAGCGGTAACAGGCATATTTTTATAAATCGCTTCATTTGCTAAAAGCTCAATTTTTTCAATATCTTCATCACATAAAGGCCCGTTTAAATCCATTGTAACATTATCCTCACCTAAGTGGAAGCCAACATTGGTTAGTCCGTAAAGTTTGTGAGCAAGACCGCTTATAATATGTTCACCGCTGTGATTTTGCATATTTCTGAAACGAAAGGAAAAATCAATTTCCCCTTTTATCCTTTTACCTGTTTCAAGGGGGGTATCTGTATAATGATATATTATACCCTTTGACAGTTCAACAAATTTGACGGGAATTGAGTCAATTTCCCCTTTGTCTGCACATTGTCCGCCTTCCTCAGGAAAAAATGCCGTTTGGTCAAGTACCGTCTTATATCCGTTATCATATTTTTCACAGCTTATAACAGTTCCCTCAAACTTAGTTAAATAGCTATCCTTATCATATAGTTTAATAGTCATTTTATTTCACCTCAATTGTTTTAATTATATATAATCTGAACAATAAAGTCAATTATTATGAATATTTTTTAATAATATCGATTATAATAAAAAATAAAAAGGAGTTTTTTAAAATGATTGACAGAATAGCATTAATTTTAGTAATTATCGGAGCACTTAACTGGGGAAGTATAGGTCTGTTCGGACTTGATTTGGTAGCTCTTATCTTTGGCGGTCAGATGGCGCTTATATCAAGAATTATCTTCACCCTTGTGGGAATTGCAGGTTTGTGGACACTTACATTATTATTCAGAGAAAAAAGAATGTAGGGATGTAAAAATAACCCTGACCGCAAAAAGCAAACATTATCAATAGGGCAATGAGAGTATCGTTGTCGGGTTTTATTAAAAATATAAAGATTTTTCACAAAAAATCTTTGGAATTTATTAGCTTTTTGCTATGAACAAACTTAGCCACTCGCTGTATCTCATACAGCTTCGGGTAACCCAAAATCAAAGATTTTGGCTAAGTTTGTCCATTCAGATGTCATTTTTCCTATCCCCGGATGTAAAAATTCCCCGGATTATGCAAGGTAGGGCCGTTTATTACCGCCCGAAAGCCCTCCTTGCCTAAAGGAGGGGGGACCGCTTTAGCGGTGGTAGGATTTTTGAAAAGGTGTAATATAAATCCCCTGACGGGATTTTCGATATGTTTTGCATAGTTTATCGGCGTGCCGAGGTCGTCACGCCCTACAGACCTGATATGTTGCCTTTGGCAACAAGAAGCTAGGGCCGTTTATTACCGCCCACTTAATACAGTTATAAAAACGGTATGTTAAATTTAAAAATGGGAGACAGCTTTTTTAAAAAGCGTCTCCCATTGTATTTTATTTATCAAAATAATTTTTTAAAAGAAGATTTAAAACAACATCTCTGTCAACCGAGCTTATCAGCACTCTTGAATTTTTGTGGCTTGTGATATATGTGGGTTCGCCCGTAACAAGATACCATGTAAGCTGTAAAACAGGGTCATAGTTTTTTTCAATCAAAGCATCATATACATATTTTAAAATTTCCGCAGGCTCTTTGGGAATCACATTTTCATTTTCGCCTACAATAATTGTATTATTTGAAGGAATATACATAGTATGCTGTGTATCGGCGGTATTATGATTTTTTTCCATAAATATCACTCCTTTTAGTACATAATATACTAAAACCCTTTATTTGTAAATACTTTTTATCAAATTGAAATATAAATTTAATATTTATACACAACTATAATTAAAATGTCAAATGAAAAAAGAACAGAGGCCGATATATTATGGCATTGCAAAGCAATGCTCGATATGTTGTTTAAGCAGATGAATATGCTTACGACAACGAGAAGGTAGGGGAAGATGATAATAAGTCTTCACTCTGTTAAATTGCAAATTACCATTGATAAAAGAAGAATCGGCAAGTATGCTACTGAGCACTTGCCGATTTTAATTATAAAATAAGAGATAAAAATAACCACAGATTTACTATATTTCAAGACTCTTAATTAAATCCTTAAGAACTGATGCGCTTTTATGAAGTGATTTTACTTCTTCATCATTAAGAGGAAGCATAATTTTTGTGTGTGCACCATCACGGCCTATAATATTTAAAAGACTTAAGCAAACATCATCAATACCGTATTCACCGTTTAAAAGAGTTGAAACAGTAAGTGTTGTATCAATTCCGTTTAAAAGACAATGACACAGGTGATATACCGACATAGACACAGCATAGAAAGTTGCACCCTTTTGCTGAATAACCTGTGCGCCGGATTTTCTCACATAATTTTCAATTTCATCCTTGTTGAATTCGGGAAATTCAGTATTAGTTAAAACTGCATTTTTATAGTCCTCAATGGGTACATTAGAAATGTTGGCGATAGACCAGGGGACAAATGAGCTGTCTCCGTGTTCTCCGAGTACATAAGCGTGAACATTCTTCTGGTTTACCGAGTAGTATTCTGCAATCCTTGAACGAAGTCTTGAGGTGTCAAGAATTGTTCCTGAACCTATAACTTTTTCTTTGGGAAGTCCTGTATATTTTAAAAATACATAGGTTAATACATCAACCGGATTACTAACTATAACATATATAGCATTAGGTGCAACGGGAACAATTTTATCTGCAATACTCTTTATTATATTAACATTTGTCTGTGCAAGGTCAAGTCTTGACTGCCCCGGCTTTCTTGCCATTCCCGAAGTGATAATAACAATATCTGAATCTGCTGCATCCGAATATGTTCCCGAATAAACAGATGCAGGATTACAAAACGGAACTCCTTGTCTTATATCAAGAGCTTCGCCATAGGATTTTTCTTCATTAATATCAATCATAACGATTTCGGATGCAAGACCCTTTACTGTAAGCGTATAAGCAATAGTAGCTCCTACATTTCCGGAACCGATTACTGTAATTTTATTCATAATTTAACCTCTTTCCCACTGATAATATTTAATTCCAAAATTTACTTAATTATATTTATAACATATAAAAAATAAAAAATCAAGAAAAATGTTAAAAATTTAACAATATTGTTAAAAAAATAACATATTCTAATAATATCTGCCATATAAAAAAGGCAAAATAAGATATTCTGCCTTTAACATTATATTAATTATTTAATTATGAAGCTACTTTCTCATACTTTTTAACAACTGTTACCGTTAGTATTATAACCCCAAATGAAACAATTATCCAACTTATGGGATATACTATAAGTATTGCCCAGTATTCACTTAATTTAAGAAAAACGGTTTTCAACCATACAATTCTGAATACGCATACACCCAGCACTGAAACAACAGTTGGTGCAACAGCGTAACCAAAGCCTCTTAATGCACTTGCAACATTATCCATAACAAAGCCTGTTACAAAAACCAGATATACGAATATAAGGCGATACTTTGCGATTGATGCTAAGTATGGGTCAGTAGTGAAAATACTGATTAATGGGTCGGAAAATAAATACATTATAATATTAAAGATTCCCGAAACTATAATGCCTGTAAGAAGAATTTCCCGGATTGCTTTTTTGCATCTTTTTATATTTTTTGCACCAAAGTTCTGACTTACAAAGGATACCATTGTCTGGCTAAAGCCTCCGTTTAATGCCCAGCTGTATGTTTCGATTGCCATTGCCGTTGCGTTCCCTGCAACAACTGCCGCACCAAGTGAGTTAACCGATGATTGTACCACCATATTCGATAAAGGGAAAAGACAGGACTGTATACTCATAGGAAATCCAAGCTTAAAAATTTTATATGCTACATATTTATCAAAGCGAAGCTTTTTGAATTCAAGCTTAAGAGCACCTTCGGTTTTTAAAAGAACTCTGATTACGAGAATACAGCTTACAAGATTGGATATTGATGTTGCAAGTGCAACACCTGAAACACTCATATCTAATCCCACAACAAAAATAATATTTAAAATTGCATTTACCACACCGCCGATAACAAGACAGTAAAAAGGTTTGGTAGTTTCTCCCTTACTTCTTAAAATTGCCGCGGAGAAGTTATAAATCATAAGAAAGGGCATTCCCAAAAAATATATTCTTAAATAATCGGTTGCAAGACCTATTATTTCAATAGGCGTATCCATAATTTTTAAAAGAACGGGAGACAGTGTAACGCCTATTATCATAACCAGAATTCCGCTTATTACCGACATAAACAGACTGGTATGAACTGCCTTATTTGCAAGTTTTTCTTTTCCCGCTCCGATAAGCTGAGCGATGACAACATTTGACCCTGATGCAAAGCCCATAAATAAATTTATAATAAGGTTTACTATAGAGCTGTTGCTTCCTACTGCCGCAAGTTCATTCTGACCCTCGCACATACCGATAACCGCCATATCCACCGAATGAAATAATTGTTGAACTATAGTGGCAAGTGCTATGGGGAGGGCAAATCTTAAAATGTTTACAATCATTGGTCCCTGAAGCATATCAATCTCTTTTTTAAACTTTGACATTTTAGATTACCCCCTACATTTAAAAAGTCTTATACCTACAATATATATTTTAATAATTCTTATTTCTTTATTACTGTTAAAAGCTCTTCGGGTTTATTTAAAAGTACATCTGCTCCGTTTTCAGTAAGCTCATCTGCATCTCTGAAGCCCCATAAAACCCCAACGGTAAAAATCCCTGCATTTTTACCAGTATTCATATCTGTTGAGGTATCCCCCACATATATACATTCTTCTTTTTTTACTTTGAACCGGTCAATAACTTCAAAAACTGCTTGTGGGTCGGGTTTTAAAGGAATATTTTCCCTTTGACCGAAAATCAGGTCAAAATAGCCTTTTCCATACAGCTCCTCTGTAGCCGAAACAGTGGCAAAATGGGGTTTGTTTGAAACAATGGCAATTTTAATTCCCATTTTCTTCACTTCATCAAGAGCTTCTTTAAGACCGTCAAAAATAGTTGTTAAATAGGTGGGTGCACTGTCATAGCTTTCCATATAATAATTAAAAAGCCTATTATGTAAATCCTCGTTGTAGGCATTCTGTGCCGAAAGTGTATTTTCGGTCAGCTTTCTCGCACCTTCACCTGCAAAATATTTGTAATCCTCAACAGGAAAGGATTTAAGTCCGTATTTTTCCAGAGCGGAATTGCAAAAGTGGGCAATAGTGGTAACGGTATTAAGAACCGTACCGTCAAGGTCGAATATCATTAATTTTGTTTTCATATTAAATTCCCAAAAAAACGGGCATCCTGCACAGATGCCCAAAAATGTATTTTAATTTGTATAGTTATCAAAATATCCCTGTACTAAAACAACAGGTGTTCCCTTATCGCCTGAACCTGAGGTTAAGTCGCAAAGCGAACCGATTAAGTCAGTAAGCTGACGGGGAGTTGTTCCCTGAGATGCCATATTACCTACAAGGTCGCTATCCTTTTCCTTAATGCTCTTTGAAATTGCTTCTTTCAAAGCATCTCCCGATAAATCTTTAAAGTCATTATCAGCCAAATACTTAAGCTTTAGCTCGTTGGGAGTACCGATAAGTCCGTCTGTAAAAGCAGGGGATACAACAGGGTCTGCAAGTTCCCAGATTTTACCCTGAGGATCTTTGAAAGCACCATCGCCGTATACCATAACCTCAACCTTTTTACCTGACACTTCAAGAATCTTTTTCTGAATATCAAGAACAAGGTCTTTACATTCCTGAGGGAATAATTTGATTTTATCCTCAGTTGATTTGTTTGAACCAAGTAAACCATAACTTGCATTGAAACCGCTTCCGTCAACCGATTCATTTAAAATATCGTCAAGTCCGCAAACAACCTTGGCGCCGTTTTCTCTTAAAATTCTCTTTGTGCGTTTTCTTGAGTGAATATCACAGGTAAGAACACAGTCGGTATAGTCAAGAATTGTTTTAGCCTGGTTTGCAAAAATGATTTCAGCTTCTGCACCCTCGCCCTCAATTATGCTCTTATAGTATTCAACATAGTCAATTCCTGTAAATTCGTGCTTGTTTTCACCGAAAAGCTCTCTGTATTTTTTTAGAGACAGTACATCCGAATAAGGATTAACTCCCGCATCGTCAATCTTGTCAAGTGATACAAGCTGATTTCCAACTTCATCAGAGGGGTAGCTTAGCATAAGTACAATTTTCTTTGCACCTCTTGCAATACCCTTTAAGCAAATTGCAAAACGGTTTCTTGATAAAATAGGGAATATAACACCTATTGTTTCACCGCCAAGCTTTGCTTTAACATCTTTTCCGATATCATCAATGGAAGCATAATTACCCTGAGCACGGGCAACTATTGATTCGGTAATTGAGATAACATCCTTGTCATTAAGGGAAAAACCCTCAATTTCTGCAGCCTCTAAAACACTTGTTGCAACGATTTTGGCCAGGTCATCGCCCTCTCTTATAATCGGGCATCGGATACCTCTTGATACAGTACCTACTCTTCTTTCATTTGCCATAAAAATCACATCTTTCTATATAAAATCATTTATTAACATGAAAACAGAAATTTTTTGCTATACAATTATACCACTATTTTACTCAAAATTCAAGGAAAATATTTTAATATTATAAAAAAATAACAGGCGGTGCTCAATATACACCGCCTATACCTTATTTTATATTATAATCCAATTTAAACTTTTCACCGCAACCGTAGTTTTCATAAACATAATCAATATCCTTATCGCCTCTTCCGGATAAACAAGCAAGGATAGACCCTGTTTTATGTTCTTTTGCATATTTAAGAGCATAAGCAACAGCATGTGCTGATTCGATTGCAGGGATAATTCCCTCGTATCTTGAAAGTAAGAAGAAGGCTTCCATTGCTTCCTCATCCGATACTGCCACATAATTAACTCTTCCGGTATCCTTAAGGTAAGCGTGTTCCGGACCTACACCGGGATAGTCAAGACCACTTGCAATTGAATATACAGGTAATGGCTCACCATTTTCATCCTGAAGTAAGTAACTGTCAAAGCCGTGAAGTCTTCCCTTTGTACCGAACTGCATGGTTGCTGCATGGTCGCCGATACTGCTTCCTTTTCCTAAAGGTTCTACTCCGTAGATTTCAACCGGGTCGGCAAGAAATGGTGTAAACATACCGATAGAGTTGGAACCTCCGCCTACCGATGCACAGATTGCATCAGGCATAATTCCTGTCATTTCCATAAACTGGTCTCTTGCCTCATAGCCGATAACAGTCTGGAAATCTCTTACCATTTTAGGAAATGGGTGAGGACCTAACACTGAGCCGATACAGTAAATTGCATCCTCATATTCATTAAGGTAAGCATCAAATGCCGCATCAACTGCTTCCTTTAATGTTTTTAAACCATGAGTAACGGGAATAACATTTGCACCAAGCATTTTCATTCTTATAACATTAGGATACTGTTTTGCAATGTCAACCTCGCCCATATAAACATCACATTCCAAACCAAAGTATGCTGCCGCTGTTGCAATAGCAACACCATGCTGACCTGCACCTGTTTCTGCAATAAGCTTTTTCTTGCCCATAAACTTTGCAAGTAAGCCCTCACCCATACAGTGATTTAATTTGTGAGCGCCTGTGTGGTTTAAATCCTCTCTCTTTAAGTAAATCTGACAGTTGGAAAAGATTTTTGACAATCTTTCACAATGGTAAACAGGGGTAGGGCGTCCCTGAAATTCTTTTCTT
This sequence comes from Clostridia bacterium, assembly GCA_045658425.1. Taxonomy (GTDB): domain Bacteria; phylum Bacillota; class Clostridia; order UMGS1840; family HGM11507; genus SIG450. Next base: position 44,349 of record JAZOVB010000145.1, read on the forward strand.
ATTCTTCTTAGCTCGTTTATAAACTGGGCAGAATGGCAGATGGATTCATAAGCCTCATCCGCTTCCTTAAAGGCTGGTTCCAGTTCCTTTGGCAGGTAAGCACCACCGTATTCCCCGAAATATCCGTTTTCATCAGGGAAGTTTTTTAAATAGACCTCGAAATCTCTGTATTTATTCATAATTAAAGCTCCTTTTTCGCCATATTGGCAATAATTGTTTTTTCCGATTCGCATACTACCTTAAAGGATTTTAATACATCCTCAATTAGCCTTTTCGCATCGGTAAAATATTTATCCGCCTGAAGAGGATATTTTCCCTCTTTTTTTAAAAATGTAAATACCTAATATACAATATACTCCAAAAAAGTTTATTTTTCAAGTGTTTAAGGATTATTTTTTTAATGCATTTTTAATATATTTTCAGGACTTGGATATATTATCTTTATACAAATATGATAAAAATAATAAAAAAATAGATTTTTTTAACTTTTAGCTTTACAATATGCAAGTTTTATGTTAAAATATGACAAGATTTTAAAAAGCTGGGATAAATTCCCGCTATTAATTTAGGAGGAAAAATAAATGTCTAAAAAATATGTTTATCTGTTTTCCGAAGGCGACGCTTCAATGCGTGAACTTCTGGGCGGTAAAGGTGCAAACCTTGCTGAAATGACTAAAATCGGACTTCCTGTACCTCAGGGCTTCACTGTTACAACCGAAGCTTGTACAAAGTACTATGAGGACGGCCGTAAAATTAATGATGACATTCAGGCTGAAATTATGGAGTATATTGATAAGATGGAGGGTATTACCGGAATGAAATTCGGAGATACCGAAAATCCTCTTTTAGTATCCGTTCGTTCAGGTGCGAGAGCATCTATGCCGGGTATGATGGATACCATCTTAAACCTTGGTCTTAACGAAGAAGTTGTTTCTGTTATGTCCGCTAAGAGCGGTAATCCCCGTTGGGCCTGGGACTGTTACAGAAGATTTATTCAGATGTATTCCGACGTTGTTATGGAAGTCGGCAAGAAATACTTTGAAGAATTAATCGACAAAATGAAAGAAGAAAAGGGAGTAACTCAGGATGTTGAGCTTACTGCTGATGATTTAAAGGAACTTGCATTCCAGTTCAAAGCTGAATATAAAGCAAAAATAGGTAAGGACTTCCCTGATGATCCTAAAGAACAGCTTATGGGTGCTGTTGAAGCGGTTTTCCGTTCATGGGATAACCCAAGAGCAAATGTTTATCGTAGAGACAACGATATTCCTTATTCATGGGGTACAGCCGTTAACGTACAGATGATGGCTTTCGGTAATATGGGTGATGACTGTGGTACAGGTGTTGCCTTTACCCGTGACCCTGCAACAGGTGAAAAAGGTCTTATGGGTGAATTTCTTGTTAATGCACAGGGCGAAGATGTTGTTGCCGGTGTAAGAACTCCTATGCCAATCGCTGAAATGGCAGAAAAATTCCCTAAGGCTTTTGCAAGATTTAACGAAGTATGTAAAATACTTGAAGATCATTACAGAGATATGCAGGATATGGAATTTACCATTCAGGCAGGGGAATTATATATGCTTCAGACAAGAAACGGTAAGAGAACTGCTAAAGCGGCTCTTAAGATTGCCTGTGACCTTGTTTCTGAAGGTATGATAGATGAAAAACAGGCTGTTGCAATGATTGACCCAAGAAATCTTGACACACTTTTACATCCTCAGTTTGATGCAAAAGCTCTTAAGGCTTCAACTCCTATGGGTAAGGGTCTTGGTGCATCTCCCGGTGCTGCTTGTGGTAAGATTGTATTTACTGCCGAAGATGCTGAAAGCTGGAATAACAGAGGGGAAAAGGTTGTACTGGTAAGACTTGAAACCTCTCCTGAAGATATTACAGGTATGAAAGCTGCTCAGGGTATCTTAACAGTAAGAGGAGGTATGACTTCTCACGCTGCTGTTGTTGCAAGAGGTATGGGTACTTGCTGTGTATCCGGTTGCGGCGACATTATTATGGATGAAGAAAATAAGAGATTTTACTTAAACGATAAAACCTATGTTGAAGGAGATTATATCTCAATTGATGGTTCAACAGGTAATATATATGACGGTATCATTCCTACTGTTGATGCTGAAATCGTTGGTGAATTTGCTACTATTATGAAATGGGCTGACCAGTTCAGAAAATTAAAGGTAAGAACAAATGCAGATACACCTTCCGATGCTGCTAAAGCAGTTGAGCTTGGTGCTGAAGGTATCGGTCTTTGCCGTACTGAACACATGTTCTTTGAAGCGGACAGAATTGCAGCATTCAGAGAAATGATTTGTGCAGATAAGGTTGAAGAAAGAGAAGCTGCGCTTGATAAGATTCTTCCTTATCAGCAGGGCGACTTTGAAAAATTATATGAAGCATTAAAGGGTAATCCTGTTACAATCAGATTCTTAGACCCACCGCTTCATGAGTTCGTTCCTACCGAAGAAGCTGATATTGAAGCTTTAGCTAAGGCTCAGGGTAAAACTGTTGAAGATATTAAGGCGATTATTTCTTCACTTCACGAATTTAACCCAATGATGGGTCATCGTGGATGTCGTCTTGCAGTAACATATCCTGAAATTGCAAAGATGCAGACAAAGGCTGTTATCCGTGCGGCTATCAATGTTAAGAAAGCTCATCCTGACTGGGCAATTAAGCCTGAAATTATGATTCCTTTAACAGGCGAAGTTAAAGAGCTTAAGTTTGTTAAGGATATTGTAGTAGCAGTTGTTGAAGAAGAAATTGCAAAAGCGAATATCAAGCTTGATTACGAAGTTGGTACTATGATTGAAATACCAAGAGCTTGTTTAACAGCTGACGAAATCGCTAAAGAAGCTGAATTCTTCTGCTTCGGTACAAATGACTTAACTCAGATGACATTCGGTTTCTCAAGAGATGATGCAGGTAAGTTCTTAGATGCTTACTATGATAAGAAAATCTATGAAAACGACCCGTTTGCTAAGCTTGACCAGACAGGTGTTGGTAAACTAATGGAAATGACCATCAAACTTGGTAAAATGACAAGACCTGAAATTCACTGCGGTATCTGCGGTGAACACGGCGGTGACCCTGTTTCCGTTGAATTCTGTCATAAGATTGGTCTTGATTATGTTTCCTGTTCACCATTCAGAG
>JAZOVB010000146.1:0-19327 GCA_045658425.1 Clostridia bacterium
AAACAGCCTAAGATGGAAGGCAGAAATATGGCGATGTATTTAGCGCCAAAGGCATAGTTAATATTTTGAGAAGAGGTCTTTAATTAAGACTTACCAATCAAACAATAATATATAAATTGAGAGGAGCGAATGAGAAATGGGAAAAATCAAAACTCATAGAGGTGCTGCAAAAAGATTCAGCTTAACAAAATCCGGTAAGGTTAAGAAGACAAGTGCATACAGAAGACACATTCTTACCAAGAAACCAACAAAGAGAAAAAGAGCATTAAGAAAGATTTCTTATGCATGTCCTGCGAATGAGGCAGTAATCAAGAAATTAATTCCTTACAAATAAGAATGAAAAGAGATTGGAGGTAAAATCTAATGGCTAGAGTTAAAGGTGCAATGAACACCAGAAAAAGACATAAAAAGATTTTAAAATTAGCAAAAGGATACAGAGGTGCTAAAAGTAAGCTTTTCAGAACTGCTAACCAGGCTGTAATGAAATCATTAGTTTACTCTTACATCGGAAGAAAGCAGAAGAAGAGAGATTTCAGAAAATTATGGATCGCAAGAATCAATGCTGCTGCAAGAATGAACGGCATCAGCTATTCAAGATTTATGAACGGTCTTAAGAAAGCAGAAATTACTCTTAACAGAAAAATGTTAGCAGAAATCGCAATCGCTGATCCTGCAGCTTTCACAGCTTTAGTTGAAAAAGCAAAAGCAAGTTTATAAAAAAATCTAAGGGACTGTAAATTTATTTACAGTCCCAAAACAATTCATAGGGGTTAGGAAAAAATCTTCAGAATGGATAAACTTAGCCAAAATCTTTGATTTTGGGTTACCCGAAGGCGAGGTGTCTGTTAAGACACCTAAAGTACGTCGAGTGGCTAAGTTTATTCATAACCAAAAACTTAATTTTTAAAGATTTTTTTTAAAATCTTTACCTTTTTATAGTTAATTTGATAAGTTTTCTATATCAAAACTATTGATACATCTCGTTTTTGTGGTCTGGAGTTTTTTTACAGCCCCTTTTTTATGCATTAAAAAACCCTGTGAATATTTGATTTCACAGGGCTTTTTTTATTGTTTTATTGAATTATAATTTACTTGCACTATCCTTGTCAAGATAAATGTTAACATCCTTGGATAATCTCATGATTGATGCAGGGCACTTTTCAGTGATTTCACCGTAGATTGTGTTGTAAACAGCTTCTGCCTTTGTTGGAGCAGGAACGATACAAATGTGGCAATCAACATTCTTAAGAGTTGGAACTGTAAGTGTTAATGCGTGTGTAGGAACTTCATCGATTGAGTTGAAGCATCCGTCATTAACCTGCTGCTGACGGCAAACATTGTCAAGTTCAACGATTTTAACCATTGCAGGATCGTTAAAGAAAGCAACGTGTGGGTCATTGAAAGCAATGTGACCGTTTTCGCCGATACCTAAGCAAACGATATCAGTTGGGTTTTCCTGAAGTAATTTTGTATATCTTTCACATTCAGCCTGAGGATCTTCAGCGTTACCGTTTAAGTAGTTAACTGTCTTAAATGGAGCTTTGCCGAAAAGTCTGTCCTTTAAGAACTGACCGAAGCCCTGAGGAGCACCTGCAGGAAGGCCTATGTATTCATCCATGTGGAAAGCATTAATTCTTGTGAAGTCAATTTCTTCACAAGCTAGTAAGCTTTCTAAAAATTCATTCTGAGATGGTGCAGCGGCAAAAATCATATTGATTTCTTCTTTTTCTTTTAAAAGAGCAATGATTTTAGCTTTACAGTCTTCAGCAGCTGCTAAGCCCATTTCTTTTCTTGTTGGGAAAGTGTTTACTTTAAAACTTGTTTTTGCTAACATTTTAAATTCCTCCATATAAATAATTAATTTTCTAAATAATATAATACCACTTAGTTCTGTTTTTGTCAAATTAAATTCCAATAATATCAATAATTGTATATTTTGTAAAAATATATGCCCAAAAGAATATGTAATATCTGAGCATAAACGCGAATATAATCTAATAACAAGATTTATCAAGGAGGAAAATATATGGAAAAGTATAATGTTTTAGAGGATGTTGCCAAACGCACGGACGGGGATATTTATATAGGTGTGGTTGGTCCTGTGCGAACAGGAAAATCCACTTTTATAAAGAAGTTTATGTCCGAGCTTATTATACCTAATATCTCAAATGAATTCAAAAAGGAAAGAGCACAGGATGAGCTTCCTCAAAGTGCTAAGGGAAAAACTATTATGACAACAGAACCTAAGTTTATTCCTAATGAAGCCATTAATTTAAAAACTGATGATAACATAAGCTTTAATGTAAGAATGATTGACTGTGTTGGCTATGTTGTAGACTCTGCATTAGGGCATATTGAAAATGAAGAACCCAGAATGGTAAATACCCCTTGGTTTCCAGAACCCATTCCTTTTGTGAAAGCAGCTGAGTTGGGAACTAAGAAGGTTATAAGCGACCATTCAACAATCGGACTTGTTATAACGACTGACGGAAGTATTTCGGAAATTCCGAGAGAGGATTACATACCTGCAGAAGAAAGAGTTATAAATGAATTGAAGGAATTAGGAAAGCCTTTTGTTGTCCTGCTTAACTGTGAACATCCGGAAATGCAAGAGAGTATCGAACTTAAAAATACCCTTGAAGACAAATACTCTGTTCCTGTAATTGCGGTTAACTGTGTAAATATGACGAAAGGTGAACTTCTTGATGTAATAGGGGCAGTTCTCAATGAATTTCCTGTAAAATATGTAGAGCTTGAAGCTCCAGACTGGTTATCAGGACTTCCTGTGAGTAATTGGCTGAAAAAAGACATCTGTCATTCGGTTAAAGATATTATAAAAGATGCAGAAAAAATAAATGATGTAAGAGAAATACCCGGAAAACTGAACGCCCTTGAGTATGTGAAGTTTGCCGGAATAAAGGATTGTAATCCCGGTGATGGTACAGTAGTGATTAAGCTTGACCTTAAGGATGAGCTCTTCTATCGTATAATAAGTGAAAGTACCGGACTTTCTATAGAAAATGACAGAGACCTTTTAAATATCCTTACAGAACTGTCTTCGGTGAAAAAGGAATATGATAAATTTGCTTATGCTATGAACGAGGTTAACAGAAAGGGATATGGAATTGTTTCTCCCTCTATTGATGAATTGACCTTAGAAGAACCTGAAATAGTTAAACAGGGAAATAAATTCGGGGTAAGACTTAAAGCCTCCGCTCCGTCTATTCATATGATAAAGGCTGATATTGAAACCGAAGTTTCTCCAATTGTGGGAACTGAAAAACAGTCTGAAGAGCTTGTACATTATCTTCTTAAGGAATTTGAAGCTGATCCGAAATCTATATGGTCATCAAATATTTTCGGAAAGTCCCTGCATGAACTTGTAAATGAGGGTCTTCATAATAAGCTTTCAAAAATGCCGGAGGATGCCCAGGTTAAAATGCAGGAAACCTTGCAGAAGATTATTAACGAGGGGTCGGGCGGACTTATTTGTATAATATTATAGGGAAAAACGCGGTAAACGGCGGTTGGTCTTAGGGATAAATTGCCTAAAAACCATGATTTTGGCACATAACTGCGATAAAAAATCTCATAATCCATCAAGGATTACTCAAATTTTTATCTTGTTCTGCACTTAAAATCAAGATTTTTGAGGTGCGAAGCAGTTTTGGGTTAGGAATTTTCAGACTTAGAGAAATCATAAAAATGCAGATATACTGACGTATTTCTGCATTTTTTTGTGCCCTATAAGCTGAAAAGTACAATCCAAAACCAGTTTCTCCCTAAGACCAACCGCCGAAACCCGCGTTTTTTTAGTATAAGTAATATATAATATTGTATTTTTAAACTTCTGATGTTATAATTAATATGTATAGAATCAGGCAGCGCTTGAGTTATATTATGATTGATCTTTAAGGAGATGTAATTATGGTTTTTAGTTTCTGGTTGGTAATAGCGATTGCGGTAATAGTCCCTACGGTGATTTATACAATTAATAAATAAGAAAGGTCGAAATGAGAATGAAAGCAGTAATTACAGGGGCAAGTTCAGGTCTCGGTAAAGATATGGCAATTATTTTATCTGGAATGGGATATGATATTGTAGCTGTGGGAAGACGCGAAGAGCTTCTTTATGAATTAAAAGAAAAATTACAATCAAATGTTGAAATTGTTTGTGCTGATGTAACAAAGAGTGATGATATTGAAAAAATATCATCTTATTTTGATGAAGCAGATGTTTTTATCAATAATGCAGGGTTCGGTGTGTTTGGTTCTTTTTGCGAAACATCTTTGGAAGACGAAATGAGAATGCTTGAAACAAATGTAAAGGCTGTGCATATTTTAACTAAGCTTGCCGCTCAAAAATTCAGAGCAAAAAATACAGGTCATATATTAAATGTGGCTTCAATTGCCGCGTTTTTTCCCGGACCTCTTTTTGCGTCCTATTACAGTACAAAAGCTTATGTTTTCAGACTTACCGAGTCTTTATATGAAGAGCTTAGGCGGGAAAAGTCAAATGTTAAGATTTCCGTACTTTGTCCCGGACCTGTGAGAACAGGTTTTGAAGCGGTTGCCGGAGTGAGCTTCGGAAAGGGTGATGAGCCGGGAAGAGACCTAATAATTGCGGATAGTAAAAAAGTATCCCGTTATGCAATAAAAATGATGTTTAAGGGGAAACTTATAATAGTTCCGGGTATGTTAATGAAAATTGCGGTATTTTTAAGACGGATTTTCTCAGAAAAAATGTTATGTAAAATGTTATATATATTACAAAGTAAAAAGTTTGTTCAGTAAATGAGGTAATAAAATGGAGTCAATTTTAAATTTAGAGCCTAAAAGAGTGTTTTACTATTTTAACGAAATTTCAAAAATTCCTCACGGCTCGGGAAATACTAAGAAAATAAGCAATTTTTGTGTTGAATTTGCTAAAAGTCAAGGGTTAAAATATATTCAGGATGAAAATAATAATGTTATAATATTTAAACCCAAACAAAATACAAACAGTGATAAAACAGTAATGATTCAAGGACATCTTGATATGGTGTGCGAAAAAGAAGAGGGATGTAATATAGATTTTGATAGGGACCCTCTTAAGTTGAAATTATCAGGAGATTGGCTTTCTGCTGAGGGTACAACTCTTGGCGGAGACGACGGTATTGCCGTTGCATACGCACTTGCGGTACTGGAGGATAAAACAATAGTACATCCGAATATTGAAGCGGTATTCACCGTTGATGAAGAAATAGGTTTACTGGGCGCTCAGTCCATTGATTTGTCCGAAACAAAAGGGAATATACTTCTTAATATTGACAGTGAACAGGAGGGCATATTTACTGTAAGCTGTGCAGGCGGTGCAACAGTAAGATGCGAGTTTCCTTTGGATTATAAAAAGGCAAGTGGTACAAAATACACAGTTCGTATTGACGGGCTTATGGGTGGTCATTCCGGTGTAGAAATTGATAAGTACAGAGCAAATTCCAATATATTGTCTGCGCGGTTGTTATATACCTTATGTGAAAAATACGAAGTGGAGCTTATTTCCATAAACGGTGGGTTGAAGGATAATGCCATTCCAAATCTTACCGTCTTTGAAATTTTAAGTAATAAAGATATACAAAAAGATGTTGCTGAATTTGAAACAGCAGTTAAAAATGAATTCCGTATTGCCGACCCTGAACTGAGAATATCTATAACAAGTGAAGCCTTTGACGGATTGGTTGTTAATAATCAGCTTACTAAAAAAGCGGTATGCTTTCTTCTTGCTCAGCCAAACGGTATTTTGAATATGGACCTTGAAATCCCGGGACTTGTTAAAACTTCACTAAATATGGGAATATTAAAAACCGACTTTGAAAAAATGGAATTTTCTTATTCTGTAAGAAGCTCATTAAAAAGTGAAAAAAGAGCTTTGATTGATAAAATAAAGGCATTGACCGAGATTGCAGGTGGAAAAACTTATGTGTATGGTGAATATTCCCCCTGGGAATATCGTGCAGATTCCTATTTGAGAGAAAGAGTAACCAAAGTTTATGAAAAACTTTACGGTGAACTACCAAAGTATGAAGCTATTCATGCAGGTCTTGAATGTGGTGTTCTTGCAGAAAAAATTGATAACCTTGATGCAATTTCATTTGGTCCCGATATGCCTGATATTCATACACCTAAGGAAAGAGCATCAGTGTCCTCAGTTAAAAGAGTATGGGAATTTATAGTTGAACTTTTAGCGGATATTTGTAATTGATAATTATGGAAAAATATTATTTATGTATTGATTTAAAAAGCTTTTTTGCTTCAGTAGAATGTGTTGAAAGAGGACTTGACCCTTTTGAAACCAATCTTGTAGTATCTGATGCTGCAAGGGGGAAAGGGGCAATTTGTCTTGCTGTTTCTCCCGCTCTCAAAGAAAGAGGGATTGCCAACCGATGCCGTATTTTTGAAATACCGGATACCATTGAATATATTGTTGCAAAGCCGAGAATGAATCTCTATATAGAATATTCCGCAAATATTTATGAAACCTATCTAAAATATATTTCCAAAGAGGATATTCACATTTATTCTATAGATGAATGTTTCTTTGATATTACAGCTTATCTTAATTTATATAATAAAACTCCTCATGAGTTAGCCCGTATGCTTATTGATGCAGTTTATAAAAGAACGGGTGTTCGTGCTGCAGCTGGTATAGGAACAAACCTGTTTCTTGCCAAAGTGGCACTTGATATAACCGCAAAACATTCCAATGATTTTATAGGTTATCTTGATTTGGAAGAATTTAAAAAAAGTATCTGGTATCATCGGCCTCTTACCGATGTGTGGAACGTGGGCAGAGGCATTGCCAATCGGCTTGGAAAGTATGGTGTATATGACCTTCACGGTATAACTCTGATGGAGGAAAGAATATTGTATCGTGAATTCGGTGTTAATGCCGAGTATCTTATTGACCATGCCAAAGGTATTGAGCCTTGCACAATAGCTGATATTAAATCCTATGAAACCAAAACAACTTCACTTTCAAACAGTCAGATTTTGTTTGAGGATTATAATTTTTCGGATGCCCGACTTGTTTTAAAGGAAATGGTAGATATACTTACTTTAGAACTTGTTGATAAAAATCTTGTAACCAATGGGATAAGCTTAAGAATAGGGTATTCCGATTCTAAAGTGAAGTCAACGGGTGGTTCTTTTAAAATAGGTGAATATACCAATTCTCAGAAAAAACTTACAGATTACTTTTTAAAATATTATGATGAAACCACGCACTTGAATACTCCTATACGAAAGCTTACCGTCGTATTTAATAATCTGGTGGTTGAAGAATTTCTGAACTTAGATTTCTTTTCGGAATTTATAGATGATGAAAAGGAGCGAAAAAAGCAAAAGGCTATTATAGAAATAAAGAAAAAATACGGTAAGAATGCTATTTTAAAGGGAATGAATTATAAGGAAAAGGCTACCGGAAGAAAGAGGAATAAACTGGTAGGAGGTCATAACGGTGATTGACAGAGCACGGCAATTTTCACCATTTTCACCCCTTAAAGGTTTTTACTCAAAAATACTTGAAAAGGAAAGAGTAATTGTACCGCGTCATGAAATATTGGAGGATAAGGCGGAAGATTTGAGTAAAAAAATTAATCTTATAAAAAAAGGTATGATGATAAAGGTAATTTATTATCTTGATGGTGAATATGAAAAAAAAGAAGGAATAGTGTCAAAGATTGATAACGAAAGAGAAAAGCTTACGGTTGTCAAAGACGATATATATTTTTCGGATATATGGGATATAGAAAGCGAAGAAAAAAATCTTGAAGATATATTTTAGGGGTTGACAAAAAAATAAAAATAATGTAGAATACCCTTAGATATATTGCTGGCGGATTTTGTGGAATTAACCACAATGTGATATATCGTATATTAGCCGACCGTCTGGGCATTTCTTTCAGAGAAATGCCCTTTTTTAATGTTTTTGATTGAAAGGAGTCTGATGATATGAATTTTTGGAATGGATTTAAAGGTGAGAAATGGAAGAATGAAATTAATGTTTCCGATTTTATTTCCGAAAATTACACCGAATATACAGGAGATGACAGTTTTTTAGAGGGCACTACCATTAAAACTGATAAAATTTTATCTGAAACAAAAGAGCTTCTTAAAAAAGAACATGAAAACGGAGGCGTTTTAGATATTGATACATCTACTGTAACTTCTCTTTTAAATTTTGGTGCAGGGTATGTTGATGAGGAGAATGAGGTAATTGTAGGTCTCCAGACAGATGCTCCTCTTAAGCGTGGTGTAAATCCTTTTGGCGGAATAAGAATGGCAAGAGGTGCCTGTGAAGCTTATGGTTATAAATTATCCGATGAGGTTGAAAATCAGTTTAAATATAAAACTACTCATAATGATGGCGTATTCAGTGTGTATACTGACGAAATGCGACGTGTGAGAAAAGCGGGTATACTTACCGGACTCCCTGATGCATACGGAAGAGGAAGAATTATCGGTGACTACAGAAGAGTGGCTCTTTATGGTATAGACCGTCTTATTGAAGAAAAAATCAAGGATAAAAAAGCACTTGCCCTTAACAATATGACTGAAGAGAATATTCGTCTTAGTGAAGAAATCTATAAGCAGATTACATTTCTTGAATCACTTAAAAAGATGGCTTTAATGTATGGTTTTGATATTTCAAAACCTGCTGCGAATGCAAAAGAGGCTGTTCAGTGGTTATATTTTGCATACTTAGGTGCTGTTAAGGAGCAAAATGGTGCTGCAATGAGCCTTGGTAGAAATACAGCTTTTCTTGATATATATATAAAAAGAGATATAGATAGCGGTATTCTTGACGAAAAAGGCGCTCAGGAGCTTATTGACCAGTTTGTTTTAAAATTGAGAATTGTCAGACATTTAAGAACTCCTGAATATAATGACCTTTTTGGTGGAGACCCTGTATGGATTACCGAAAGTATTGGCGGTATGCATAATGATAATAGTTCCTATGTTACAAAAACTGCATTCAGATTTATGCATACACTATATAATTTAGGAACTGCGCCTGAACCGAATATAACAATATTATGGTCCGAGAATCTTCCTGAAAACTTTAAAAAATATGTTGCCAAGGTTTCTATTGATACTGATTCCATTCAGTATGAAAATGATGACCTTATGCGTGTAAAATACGGGAATGACTATGCAATTGCCTGTTGTGTATCTGCAATGCAGGTTGGTAAACAGATGCAGTTTTTCGGTGCCCGTTGCAATCTTGCAAAACTTCTTTTAATGGCACTTAACGGTGGGAAAAATGAAAAAGACGGTATACAGGTAGGTCCTGTTACTGAGCCGGTTTCCGATAGCGTGCTCGATTATGAGGATGTATTAAGAAGATTTAATGTGTATAAAGAATGGTTGTGCCGATTATATGTAAACACAATGAATGTTATACATTATATGCACGATAAATATGCTTACGAAAAACTTCAGATGGCACTTCACGATTCAAAAGTTGACAGATTTATGGCTTTTGGTGTAGCCGGACTTTCAGTGCTTTGTGATTCTTTAAGTGCAATAAAATATGCAAAGGTAACCCCTGTTAAAAATGAAGATGGCATTGTATGTGATTTTAAGGTTGAGGGCGATTTTCCTAAATATGGAAATGATGATGATCGTGTTGACTCGATTGCCTGTGAAATTCTTGAAGATTTTTATAAAGAGCTTACCAAAACGCCTACTTATAAAAATGCAAAGCATACTCTTTCTGTTCTGACTATTACCTCAAATGTTGTTTACGGTAAGAAAACAGGTGCAACTCCGGACGGAAGAAAATGTGGTGAACCCTTTGCTCCCGGTGCAAACCCAATGCACAACCGTGAAACAAACGGTGCATTGGCATCCCTTAATTCGGTTAGCAAGATTTCTTATGATTACTGTCAGGATGGTATTTCCAATACATTTACAATTATTCCTGATGCTCTTGGTAAAACCAAAGAGGAAAGAATTGATAATTTAGTGGTTATACTTAACGGTTATTTTAAAAACAAAGCACATCACATTAATGTTAATGTAATGAACCGTGATATTTTAATTGACTGTTACAATCATCCCGAGAAGTATCCTAATCTGACTATAAGAGTTTCCGGTTATGCGGTTAACTTCCATAAATTAAATAAGGAGCAACAACAGGAGGTTATCAAAAGAACCTTCCATGGTAATATATAAGCTATGCTTAGTATCAATTCATATCAGTCTCTCGGTGCAGTTGATGGACCGGGAGTAAGGTTTGTTGTATTTATGCAGGGGTGCAACTTTAAATGTAAATATTGCCATAATCCCGAAACATTGTCTTTTAAGACAGAGAATATGATTTCAAAAGATGCACTTGTATCAAAGATTGAAAGATATAAAAGCTTTATTTTTGACAAAGGCGGTGTAACCTTTTCGGGCGGTGAACCGCTTTGTCAGGCCGAGAAGCTTATCGATGTATTTAAAACTCTTAAGGAAAAGGGTTATCATATAGCACTTGATACTAACGGGAGTATTCTTAATGACAGTGTAAAAAAACTTCTCGATTTTACTGACCTGGTACTTCTTGATCTTAAGATGCCTGACAATGACTTATATAATGAATATACAGGCTTTAAACTTGACCATGTTATGTTTTTTTTCAGGTACCTTAATGAAATCAATAAAAAAACCTGGATAAGACAGGTTATTATAAAAGGTGTTAATGATACTTTGTTAAATATAAATTTCTTAAAAGAGATAAAAAAATATAAAAATGTTGAGAAAATAGAGCTTTTGCCTTTCAGGAAACTTTGTGAAACAAAGTATCAGCAGATGAATATTGGATTTCCTATGAAGAAATTTGATGAAACTGATGGAGATACTATTCAAAAATTATATAACTTATTATAAAAATGCGGGATTTTTTCCGCATTTTTTTTATATAATTTTAGGGGTGGTGTTTTTGTGAATGATTTTATAATAAAAACAAATAACGGAAGAACTATATATTTTTTTGATAATGAAGGACTTTGTATGAAGGAGTTAACAGGATATTCAAACAGATATAAGCTTGTTTATCCTGAGTTGTCAGGAGATTTTTATGTTGCGGATACAGGATTTGGCGAACTTGGAATAGTCTGTCAGAATAAAGAGGGGAGTATTGTTTTTATAAAGGAAAGTAACGGAGATTTTATAAAAACCGTACTTCTTAATTCAAAAAGTAAACTTGTATATGATAAACACTTTGTATTACTTTTACATGGTCGTTGGTTAGGAATAAGCTATGTAATTGAATATAAGGGAAATAATCTGTTGTCCTTTCAACTTGCAGACAATGAAAATGAGCCTCCTCTTGCAGTGGATTATATTTATGGGAAAAAATATTATACTTATGTTGATGATGGCTATAACAGGTTTTTTATTTATAATAAGGACAGGGAATTGGGATATAAGGTATTCAGATGGTCTGTAAAGAAATTCGGTGAATATGAGAAACTATGTGACGGAGAACTGGTTTCTGCCGTTAATGGTTTTTACAGTGAGTGTTATATAGTATTCAAACAAGAAGAAAAAAGCTTTTTACTTATACTTAAAAATCAGGAAAATGATACCATCAAAGAAATATATCCTCTTGAATTTTTGGATAAATACGAGGATTTAACTCTAATGCTTGATAAAAATATACTATGGATAATCGGAAAAAAATCGGATTTTACATTTGCATATAAAACAGATATAAATACAATATCCTTTTCCTCCCAATACAATATTTTTACAGACGGCAAAGTGAAAAAAATAAAAACAGTGTTAAATGATGACGATAAAAAGGCTTATGAGTGTTTTGGTACTGTAAAAGACTTTGTGCCTGAATTGCTGCTTTATAAAGATTTAAGAAAAATACATAATCATGTAAGAGAAACAAAGGATTTAAAAGATGATAAGGAAAAGCTGGAACTTAAAAGAAAACTGGAAAAAATTGAAATACGGCTAAGGCTTCTTGAGGAAAAGGAAAATAATAAAAGTTTTGAAAAACGCTAAAATGAATAAAAATGGTAATTTTTTATTGAAATTTTTATTGTAGTGTGTTATTATATTAATAGTTTTATTGATAACCAAAGTGAAAAGGGAAGTAATTCCACGTATGCGGAGGGCTACAGATGAATATTAAAAAAATGTTGTTGTTTATTGTAACATTTGTTATGATTATAGCTTTTACAGGTTGTGTTAACATTACATGTACACTCACTCTCGATGAAGATGGGGATGCAGATATTGTAACCTCGGTTTTATACAGCGATCAGGAGTTTTCATACAATAATGAAGCTATAGAAAAAATCAAGAATTCATTTGAAAATAAAGGGTATAAAGTTTCGGATTTAAATGAAAACGGTATGCTTGGTTTCAGCTTTACCAAAGAAAAAATTAAGTTGTCCGATTTAAAAAATATTCTTATCGAAGAATATAAGCTTGATATATCTGCAATAGATGATATTAAGTTTAAAAAAGGCTTTTTATATAATACCTATAATATAAATTCCAATATAGATTTATCTCAGTTTGTAAATATAGGAAAAATAACAGACGGAGACGGTAAACAGATTACAGGTGAAGAACTTCAAAAAGAGTTTTCTCACTTAAGTATTAAATTGATAGTTAAAATGGAGAAGGGAACAATCACATCTTCCAATGCCAAAGAAATTTCACAAGATAAGAAATCTGCTGAATGGATTTTAATACCCGGTACAGCTACAAATATCGAACTTGATGCAATGACATCCTCGATGCTTCCGGTTGTAGGTACAATTGTTATTTTAGGTGTTATATTTATTCTTACAGTATTTTTGCTTATTCTTTTTACAAAAATGTATATAAAAAGAAGAAAAGAGTGCACAGATAAATAATATGAAAAGGATGCAGTTTTAAAATCTGCATCTTTTTTTGAAAAAACGGAACTTTATATATATTCTTTTCGTCAAAGATAGTGAAATTTAAAATAAAGGAGAAAAAAGTTATGAAAAAGATACTTTCAATTATTTTGGCAATATTAATAATACTTGCAGCATTTACGGCATGTGCACCTCAAAAACCGGTAGTTGATGAGGAGGTTAATATTGAAAATCAGACAGAAAACAAAGAGGAAAATTTAACCGATGAAAAAGAACCTGTTTCAGATGATAAGAAAGAAGAAAACAAGAATGAAACAGTGAAAAATGAGGAAAATAAAAAGGAAGAAACCAAAAAGCCTGAAATGTCCCAGAATTCTCCAATAAAAGAGGATAAGAAAGCGTCCGAGATAGCAGGTGGAATGGTTTCGGTTATACCTTCTGACATGCACAATCTTGAAGCTTTACCTCAGGAGCTTTATAAGGATATATATGGAGTTGATCCCGAAAAGTTTGAAGAAGTTTCGGTATATGGAACCATGATAAATGTTAAAGCGAATGAGATTATTGTAATCAAGGTTAAAAATGAATCAGATATAGCCTCTGCAAAAACGGTATTGGAAGCAAGAAAACAACAGGTTTATAAAACCTGGGAACAGTATCTTCCTGACCAGTTTGAAATGGTTAAGCAGGGTGTTATAAAAACCAACGGTAAATATGCAGCTTTAATTATAACCCCTGAGGTTTCAAAAGTTGCCTCTGAATTTATGAAGCTTACTAAATAGGAGAAAATATGGTATTTTCCGGAGTATTATTTTTATTTTATTTTTTACCCATAACTTTATTGTTGTATTTTATACTTCCAAAAAGAGCAAGGAATCTTGCTCTTTTTGTACTGAGTCTTATTTTTTACAGTTGGGGAGAGCCTGTTTATGTGTCAATTATGCTGTTCTCAACTGTGTTTGATTTTTTAAATGGCCAGATGATTGAAAAATATGCTGATAATATTAAGATGAAAAGAGTTTTTCTAACATTGGCTGTTGTGGGAAATCTGGCTATTTTAGGATTTTTTAAATATGCAGATTTTATATTAAGTACCATAAATTCCGTAATGGGTGTTAATATACCATTGCTTAATCTCCCTTTGCCAATCGGAATATCATTTTATACCTTTCAGACTATGTCTTATTCCATCGATGTGTACTTCGGAAAAGCGAAAGCTCAGAAAAATATTATAGACTTTGGTTGTTATGTTGCAATGTTTCCTCAGCTTATTGCCGGACCGATTGTAAGATATCATACCATATCTTTAGAGCTTAATGAAAGAAATGAAACCTTTGATAAGGCTTATGATGGTATTTCACTATTTGTTTGCGGGTTATGTAAAAAAGTGCTTCTTGCGAATAATGTAGGGCTTTTATGGGATACGATAAAAGTTATGCCTCAGAATGAAATGTCGGTTCTTTTATACTGGATAGGTATTTTAGCTTATGCCTTTCAGATATATTTTGACTTTTCAGGTTATTCAGATATGGCAATAGGTCTGGGCAAAATTTTTGGTTTTACATTTCCTGAAAACTTTAATTATCCCTATATCAGTAAGTCTATAACTGAATTCTGGCAAAGATGGCATATTTCAATGGGAACATGGTTTAAGGAATATCTCTATATTCCCCTTGGTGGTAATCGTGTTAAAATATCAAGAAATATACTTAATCTTTTAGTAGTATGGTTTGCAACGGGGCTTTGGCACGGTGCCAGTTATAACTTCATAGTGTGGGGATTGTACTACGGATTAT
Source organism: Clostridia bacterium (assembly GCA_045658425.1). Taxonomy (GTDB): domain Bacteria; phylum Bacillota; class Clostridia; order UMGS1840; family HGM11507; genus SIG450. The sequence continues at coordinate 14,683 of JAZOVB010000146.1, forward strand.
TACTGATTATAGAAAAATTCCTTTTGAAAAAATATATTGATAAACTTCCGGCATTATGCGCCAGATTTTATACATTGTTTTTTATCTTAATAGGATGGGTAATTTTTGCTTTTGATTCATTAGGAGACGGTATAAGATATATTATGGGGATGTTCGGACAAAATGTTGCTTTTATAAACAGTCAGGGAATGTATTATCTTATTTCTTATCTCCCTGTATTGATTATACTTTCTGTAGCATCCACTCCTGTTATAAAAAAATTAAAAATTAATAAATATTTGTCTCCTGTGTTTATTGTTTTAGGATTTTTACTTGCAGTTGCCTATATTGTTAATTCAAGCTATAATCCATTTTTATACTTCAGATTTTAGGAGGAATTATGAAAAAAATATTTGTTATCATATTCGGGATAATTTTTATGTTGTTCTGCGTATATAATGTTATTTTGCCTCCAAAAACATTTTTGGAGAATGAAAACAGATACGCAGGTAAAATGCCGGAACTTAACTGGAACAGTCTTGTGTCAGGGGAGTTTACCGGGGAATATGAAAAATATATAACCGATAAAATAGCTTTCAGAGATTTCTGGATTTTTGCTAAAAGTAATATAGAAAAACTTTCCGGAAAAAATGATAATAACGGCGTATATTTTGCAAATGACGGTTATCTTATAGATATGTTTGAAAATAAGGATTATTCCGCTGTTCTTGATTCCAACATTTCCGCCATAAACAAGTTGGCGGAAAGTGAGAGTATGAAGGTAAGCTTTGCGCTTATCCCCACTGCGTACGAAGTGTTAAAGGAAAAGCTTCCTCCTTATGCATATCATCCTTATCAGCAGAATATTTTGAAATATACTGAGGCAGAACTTAAAAATGTTACTTTTATTAACCCCTATGAAATATTAAATGAAAACAGGGAAAAATATCTGTACTATAAGACAGATCATCATCAGACGGCTCACGGAAGTTTTCTTGTATACAATGATATAATGAATAAATCGGGGAAAATACCTTATTCCGAAAAGGATTTTAATATAACTTCCGTATCGGATGAATTTTACGGAACAACCTGGTCAAAATCTACCATAACCGTTTCCGGTGACAGTATAATAAAATATGAACCTCTTTTCGATGTTGAATATGATGTTGAGTATGATCTTACTACTAAATCTGCTTCGTTGTACAGTGAAAAAAATATTGCCACCAAGGATAAGTATACTTACTATCTTGATGGCAATCACGGTATTACAACTATAAGAACAAAATTGGGAAAACAAAATGAAAAACACGGGAAAAAACTTGCTGTTATAAAGGATTCTTATGCTCATAGTATAATACCGTTTTTAGCGAATCACTATGAAGAAATTACTGTTTTTGATTTGAGGTACTATAATTTCAGTGTGCCTTCCTATATTGAAGAACACGGAATTGAAGAGGTGCTTTTTATATACAATATTGACAATTTTATTGAAGATAATAATCTTAGTAAAATAAGCGTATACCTAAAAAACAAGCAATAAGAGAAGCGGTTACACAAAGGATTATTGAAAACACTGTTTTTAATAATCCTTTTGTATTTTTTGAAAATCTTTTGTTCTCGTATTCATATATGATTTTTTCAGCTTGTTTAATGAGCAGTTCACGGGGAGCTGCTCTTTTTTTATCTTTGTTTATTATCAATATTATTTTATCAATATACTCTGAGTCGGTTTCGCTTATCATAATAACTTCGTTGTTTTTGTACATTTTTAATCCCTTTCACTATGATGGTGTTGTATTTAATGTTATAATTCCCAATAATTGTATAAATTATACATCAGGATAAACAAACTCTTCCTGCGATTACAGTCATATCATCTTCATCTTTTCTTCTGGTGCTTAAGCAAATCTTCAGCAGGGTATCACTAATAATGTCAGGGTCATCGGAATTTATAGCTTTCAGGGCTTCAAGTATCCAGTCTTCTGAGGAGACTGCGTTGTATATTCCATCACTTATCATTATAAGTATATCGCCCTCGCTGAGCTTGATTTTTTGTACTTTATCAGTTTCATCTAAAATTCCTACGGGGAAACCGGTACTTCTTATAACAGAGTATTCACCTGTTTTCTTTTTTATATAAGTGGGACAGGCCCCTTTTTTTAATATCTCAAGCTCACCGTTTTTCAAATCAAGAATTCCAAGGTCGATAGTAGAGGAGTTGTCCTGCTGAAAATTATATAAAAGAGAAGAATTAATAAGCTTTACCGATGTGGATTTTGAAAAACCTGTCTTTAAAAATTCTTCCATAAGCTTAACTGTGTTTTTAGAGTATCCTGATGCAATTTCACCACTACCGCTCCCGTCGCATAACAAAATGTATCGTGAAGAATTATCGAGTGTTTTTATAGAATAACTGTCTCCGGAAATATCATTTTTTGATTTTTGTCTTACTGACGACCTTAAAAAATACTTTTCGCTTTCCTTGAACTTTAGGACACATTCTTTATAAGAGCATTTTCCCGCAGTTTTTACAAATGGAGCATCCATAATATCCGAGAGCTTTTCTTCAATTTGAGGATAGCATTTATCTTTTTTCTGGCAGGGGAACATAGATAACTCTATAACTGTGTTTTCGTTACAATCTTTTATTACATTAAGCTCTTTTATATTTAACCCTTCATTTTCAAGTGCAGATGAAATTTCAATAGAAAGAGCTTTATCAAAATAAGGATTTTGCTCAATTTCGTATTTTAGGCGTGATACAATATCAGAAAGCTCAGAAAATTGATTTTTATATACAAGAGTAATATCTTTTACTTTATTTTCCCATACTGAATTAAGACGGTATATTTCGTAATTTGTAATAAGTGCATTCGTTATTTCTTCTAATTTAACGCATTTGTTTTTAAAATGCTCGGGGAATGCATCTTTTGTTAAATTGCCTGTATCTTTTATATGTGTAATAGCCTTATTCATAACCTTTTGGGTTAGGTCATAGTCCTTTTGCCAACAGTAAAATCTAAGGGCACAGCTTCTGCAAACCTTATCAGATACATCTTTATATAAGTTGTTGAGTTTTTCGGGTTTTAAATGATTTGATTTTATTCCCGTAACAAAAATTGTGTCCGACAATTTTTTAAAGGCAAGACTAAGCCTTTCTAACTTTACCGTGGCAATTTTTTTGATTATTTCTGCTGAATTTATTTCATACAGGTCATTTGCAGTATAAGAAAAAATCTTTTTAAAATAAGTATCGGGCAGAATGAAATAGAATAAAGAGGCAATAAGTATTTCCGAAAAAGAAATAACCATATAATATTCATAAGCCATAAGAATACTCATAAATACATTGCCAAGTGTAAAACCTGCCACAACGGCGATTTTACCGTATCCTGACAGGGTGGATGCAATAAGTCCGTTGACACAGTATGTAGCAATAAAAATTCCCATATACTCACTGCCAAGACCTGCGGCAATTCCCATAAAAGCGGAAATCTGAGCTCCTGTACCCATATTGGAAGCTCCGGCCCCCAGAAAAACAATATATACTGCCACTATATTTTTAAGAAGAATACTGTCAAATATGTAGTTTGTACCAACCCCTGCTATAAATAATGTAATGGTCAGAAGAAAGGTTGTAATTTCTTCGCCTGTAAAATATTTTTTGTGGGGAGTGGCGCCAAAGGTTAATATTCCTTTTTTAATGGGAAAATAGGATAAAAATGCTATTACAGATTCAAAAACTACAAGCAGAATATCAAAAATTACATATTCTTTAAAAAGAGTAAAAGAAATACTGTATATGAATACAGATATGAAGCATACCGACGGGCTGACTTTTTTCATATCCACAGATGGTGAAATCCACTTGATAAGCGTTGTCAGTATAACACCGGTGAGAATAATCAGCACATACTTAATAGAATACAGACTTCTGTTTGAAAGTATTCCCATAAGAGTAAAAACAATAGTAAGAGGGTGTTTATCAGCCGCAAGAAGTAAAGGCAGGGAAAAAGGGGACAGTCCCGCGAAAATTTCAATTCTTCCGATAAAGAATGCCAGAATACTTATAATCGCTGTTTTACTGTGTTTTTCATATAGCAGTTCAATATTGCTTTTTATTTTTTGTGTTGTGGAATTTTTTGTTTTGACAAGCTCCATATTTATTCTCCTTTGTATGTATAATAGTTACTTGTACCATTATAACGCGAACAAATGAAAAATAATGTCAAATTTAAAAGCCTTATCAAAAAAAAAATTCGACAAACAACAATAATATAATACAAACATAATAAAAAAACTTTTTGATGCATATAACCAAAGTTTTTGGGTAATATTAATAATTTTTTGTAAATATTTATTGACAAACAGCAAAAAAGTATGTATAATATAAAAGCATATTGTGTTTATATGGTATGCAACCGCTTATAAAACTTAAGCACCCAATGCATTTGCTTTAGCGGAGGGAGGGAAAACAAATGTCAGAAATCAGAATTAAAGAAAATGAATCTTTAGATAATGCATTGCGCAGATTTAAAAGACAGTGCGCAAGAGCAGGAGTGTTAACTGAAATCAAAAAGAGAGAACACTACGTTAAGCCAAGTGTAAAAAGAAAGAAAAAATCCGAAGCTGCAAGAAAAAGAAAGTTTAAATAATTGCAGTT
>JAZOVB010000147.1:0-1448 GCA_045658425.1 Clostridia bacterium
AGCGGAATTATTGAACCGAGAACTTTATCGGGATTTATGGAATTACTTCCAAAGGACCAGGTTTTATTTGATAAAATCAAGGCTCACTTGGAAAGTGTATATTTAAAATACGGCTTTTTTCCCCTTGATACACCTGTTCTGGAGGACAGCAGTATTCTTTTAGCAAAAGCAGGTGGAGAAACTGAAAAACAGATTTATCGATTTACCAAGGGAAGCACCGACCTTACAATGCGTTTTGATTTAACCGTTCCCCTTGCAAAATATGTTGCAAAAAATTATGGTGAATTGACTTTTCCTTTCAGACGCTATCAGATAGGCAAGGTTTACAGAGGAGAAAGAGCGCAAAAGGGAAGATACAGAGAATTTTATCAGGCAGATATTGATATTATAGGCGATGGCAGTTTAAGTATTGCAAATGATGCGGAAATACCGAGTATTATTTACAGTCTTTTCTGCGGTCTCGGGATTGACGATTTTGTTATCCGCATAAATAACCGTAAGGTTCTTGGCGGAATTTTTGCACTTTTAGGTCTTGAGGAATCCGCCTCGGATATTATGAGAATAATTGATAAGTTAGATAAAATAGGTAAGGATGCAGTGTTTACCGAGCTTACCAAAGAGGGAATTTCCAATGATACTGCCGAAAAGCTTCTTACCCTGCTTACTACTAAAGGTGAAAATGAAAAAATCCTTGAAATGCTTAATGGATATAAGGGACAGAATGAGCTTTTTGATGCAGGAATTACTGAGCTTGAAACAGTTATTAAATATATCGGAGCATTCGGTGTGCCATCAGACTATTATACAATTGATTTAACCATTGCAAGAGGTCTTGATTACTATACAGGAACAGTTTATGAAACATTTATAAGAAAGCATCCTGAATACGGAAGTGTCTGCAGCGGCGGAAGATATGATAATCTAGCAGAATACTATACTAAAAAGTCATTACCGGGTGTTGGTATTTCAATTGGTCTTACAAGACTTTTCCATGTGCTTTGCGAAAACGAATTTTTAAACCGTGAGCTTGAAAATCCCGTTGACGCCCTTGTTCTTCCTATGAGCGAGGATTTATCCTATTCCTTAGAGGTTGCAACAGGACTTCGAAATGCAGGAATAAGCACTCAGGTATACCTGGAAGACGGAAAGTTCAAGAAAAAGATTTCATACTCTGACAAGCTTTCTATTCCTTTCTCAATTATCTTAGGCTCAGATGAAGAGGAATCAAAAAAAGTTGCCTTAAAGAATATGGCAACAGGAGAGCAGATAATATGCACACTTGAGGAAGCCTGTAAGGTAATTCTCGAAAGCAAGGAAGAAATGAAAAAGGCTAAAAAAGTTATAATGTAAATACAAAAAAGACATCCAATGGATGTCTTTTTTTGGTACAGGTGACAGGAATTGAACCTGCACGGTTTCCCACTGGAACCTAAATCCAGCGCGTCTGA
>JAZOVB010000148.1:0-2768 GCA_045658425.1 Clostridia bacterium
AAAGAAAAGACTTTTTGATATATTTTTTGCAACACTTATTTTGCTTGGCTTTTTGCCTCTTATGATTATAATTGCGCTTGTTATTGTAATTGATGACCCAAGTGCAGGGCCATTCTTTAAGCAAAAAAGAGTAGGACGTCACGGTAAGGAATTTAATATGTACAAATTCCGTACCATGCGTCCCAATGCCGAACAACTTTTAGAAGAACTTAAAGATAAAAACGAAATGGAAGGCCCTGTTTTTAAGATTAAAGACGACCCGAGAATTACCAGAGTAGGAAAGATACTCAGAAAACTATCCTTAGATGAACTTATGCAGTTCTTTAATGTCTTTAAGGGCGATATGACTTTGGTAGGACCAAGACCTCCGCTACCGAGAGAGGTTGAATATTATACCGACTATCAAAAATTAAGATTGCATGTTACACCCGGAATAACATGCACTTGGCAAATAAGCAAAAACAGAAACGATATTCCTTTTGAACAGTGGGTTGAAATGGATTTGGATTACATACAAAACAGAACTTTCCCGGGCGATATACTCATAATGCTCAAAACACCTATTGTTATGCTTAGTGCAACGGGAAGATAGGCTCTTTCAGAGAGGAGAAAAAATAAATGAAGGTCGCAATGATAGGTCATAAGGTTGTTCCCTCAAGACGAGGCGGAATAGAAAACGTTTTAACGTCTTTATGTCCTTTGTTAGCTGAATCGGGTGTCGATGTTACTTGCTACAATCGTTCAACTGACAAGGTTGAAAACGAATATATCGATATGGTTGACCACAATAAATATCGAGGCGTAACCCTTAAAAAAGCGTGGACAATAGAGGCAAAAGGAATTTCGGCTATGATTTCTTCATTTACTGCGGCAATAAGTGCAACCTTTGCCGGTTTTGATGTTTTGCATTTTCACGCTGAGGGCCCTTGTGCTGCTATGTGGATTCCCAAAATGTTTGGCAAACGTTGTGTTGCAACTGTTCACGGACTTGATTGGCAAAGAGAGAAATGGAGTGGCTCTTTTGCCTCGAAATACATAAAATTCGGTGAAAAAGTAATGGTGAAATGCGCCGATGAAATTATTGTTTTAAGTGAGAGTGCCAAAGCATATTTCAAAGAAACTTATAATCGTGACACCGTACTTATACATAACGGAATAGACAAGCCAACAATAAAACAGGCAGAAAAAATCACCGAATTATACGGCTTATCAAAGGGTGATTATATCTGCACAGTATCAAGACTTACTGCCGAAAAGGGACTTCACTATCTTATCGAAGCATATAACAATATAAAAACAGACAAAAAACTTGTTATAGCGGGTGACACAAGCGATACTGACGAATATGTTGCTTATATAAAACAAATGGCAGGCGATAATCCCAATATTATATTTACAGGATTTATTTCGGGTGACATTCTTAAAGAAATATACAGCAATGCTTATATTGTTGCCGTGCCTTCGGATATTGAGGGTATGTCCATAAGTCTTTTGGAAGCATTAGCGTATGGAAATGCAGTTTTGTGTTCTGATATCCCTGAAAATACATTAGTTACAGAAGACAAAGCAATAAATTTCAAAAAGAGCGATGTTGCCGATTTGCAAAATAAACTGCAAAATATGTGTGATGACAATTTGTGTGTAGAGAATTTAAAACATGGCGTTGATGATTTTATTCTCGAAAAATATAATTGGAATGACGTTGCGGTTGCTACACGTAACCTTTATGAAAAAGTTTTCACAAATAAAAGGAAAGGAAATTAACGGTATGAAAAAGAATAAGCGCATAACTAAAAAAAGCGTACGTGTTATACGATTTTTTATAATAAGCTTGATTTTTATATGGATTGCGGCTTCTATTACCATACTTGGTTGTAACTATCTTGAAAATCAAAATTTTAAGGAAACTTTTTATTCTGTCAGTAGCCTTAAAGTTAATAATAAAATAAGGGTTATTCAGATTTCCGACTTACATAATTGCAACTTTGGCAAGGATAATGAAAAACTTATTAGAAGGGTTCAAAAACTTGTTCCTGATTTAATCATTTATACCGGCGACATTATTGATTCAAACGCTGACTCTGAAGAAAATGTCGTAAATCTTTGTGCTAAATTAGCAAAGGTTGCTCCGTCCTATTACATATACGGAAATAATGAAGTTGAAAAGTATTATGATAATCTTTTCACCCAAGATTCATTAGATGAAAAGTTCGGATTTAATAATGATAACCGTGATCCTAATAAACTTTTAGAAATTTCAGATTCTCTTACTGAAAAGCTGACAAATGCGGGGGTTAAAGTTCTTAAAAATAGTCAAGATACCATAACAATAGGCACAACTAACGTTGATATTTACGGCGTTTTAACATCTAATCCTTCTGCATTTTGGTCCTATGGCGGAAAAGGTTTTGATGATTTTATTTTTACAAATGAAAACAATCTAAAAATTATGGCAATTCACGAGCCGGAAGTTTTTGAAATATATACACCTGATACTTGGGGTGATTTAATGTTGGCAGGACATACACACGGTGGTACAGCTAGAATACCGATAATAGGACCGGCTTACACCCACGAAGGCGGAATCTTGCCTGCAAGAAGCGGACATTATGTTTATGGAAGATATGATGTCGAGGGCAGACCTTTAATTGTTAGCTCAGGACTAGAAAACACAAATCTTTTAAGATTTAATAACGAACCTGAGCTTGTTATTGTAGATATTAATAAATTCTAAATTTTTAAAGGAGTCTAAAGTCGGATCGTAGCCA
>JAZOVB010000149.1:0-1063 GCA_045658425.1 Clostridia bacterium
TTACAAAGCTTTGTGCTTTAGGTCTTAAGAAGGGGCTTTATGAATTCAAAAAACGCTTTGACTATAAGGAATACGGCGGAACACCGATAATCGGTCTTCAGAAGCCGGTTATAAAGGCTCACGGAAGCTCGGATTCAAGAGCGTTTATGAATGCAATATTAAACTGCAGAGGATATGTTGAATCGGATATCATAGCAAATATTGAAAGAAAAATGAATGTTGATTAAAAAAAATATTGACATAAATTCCATTTTATAATAATATATGTATGATAAAAAATACATTTGGAGGTGAATTATCATGACCGAAAGAGTAAAAGAACTTATTGCAGAACAGTTAGGACTTCAGCCTGAAGACATCAGACCTGAATGCTCATTACAGGATGACCTTGGCGCTGATTCTTTGGATTTAGTTGAGCTTCTTATGGCATTTTCCGATGAATTCGGCATTGAAATTGATGATGATGAAGCAGAAAATATTTCCACAGTTAACGATATAATTGAAGCATTAAAAGAACACGAATAATCATAAAAATGAAGACGGTTTCAAGAGAAACCGTCTTATTTTTTTACTTATATTTAATTTGTGCCAGAAAACTTTTTCCCGAGTCTGCTTCCCCTTTTACAAAATCAGAGGCTTTATCTTTTTTTATAAAAAGCTTCACTCTGTCACCGGGCATTATTTCGGTAACATAATTAATATCAAAGCTTTCCACCTTACCGGAAAAACCGCCCAGGGCATCGTATAAAAAGGTGGTATAATGCTTATTATTAACATGACCGTTTGAATCAATATGCTCAGCTAAAGGAACAATTTCTTTTGAAAATACAAGATTTTCTTCTTCCCTTAATCTTTTAATCCTTAAGTCAAATACTCTTTTTTCACAGTATTCTCTTTCTCCGAATACATCCTCACCAAGCTTAAGCCTTCGATCTTCAAGACCTACGGTAAGCCAGTTGGAGGTTCCTTTTATAACCGCTTCATCATTTTTATTATATATTATATAATCTCTTTCATAGCCTACACGCCCGGGCTTTACGGGCCAGGTTTTCAAGATAAGCTC
>JAZOVB010000150.1:0-25502 GCA_045658425.1 Clostridia bacterium
GGTTTCCATATCAAATATAGCTTTGTGATAGTCTTCAAATTTACTTATCTGAGAAAAAAGGATACTGAGCATCTCGGCATCATCCGAATAAGCCTTGATAAGCCTATTTAAATTTTCACGGTTAATTCTTTTTTCCACTTGATTTTTTTCTCCCTCTTAATTTTATTTTTTTAAGATAATGTGCTTTATCCTCTTGAGTTACACTGTAAAAAAGCACTATAGGAATAAATGTATTGTCCACCTTTTTTGCAAAACGAATTCTAACAAAATATTCGTGATTATCCTTACATTTAAACAGTGAAATATATGTTGTATTATTCTGTTTTATAAAAGGATAAGTATTTAACTTTCCCTTACACTCAGGACAAGCAAACAGTCTTTGTTTTACAGCGTTTATTCCTGTTTTCACATTATCATATTTTCTCTTTATCTCAATTATGGATAAAGGCTTTACACCCGGAGTACCTACTGCAAACTGCACCTCAAGCCTGTCATATTCCTCAAGCCCCTTTTTAATGTCAATTGTTTTACATATTACCGCTGTGCTTATTGCATCATTAAGAGCATCATGTGCATCAAACTCAGGCTCTCCCAAAAGCTCCATAGCCGAGGTCAGGGACATTTGTCTGTTAAGTCCTGCAACCTGATTATCAAATATCACCTGAAGATTATAGCAAGCAGGCATTACATCAAAGGAAATACCGTAAAAAATCATATTATCCCTTAACATATAAATATCATCATTTCCCCAGGTAAGCATACAAAAATCCTCTCCGCACCACCCGGCAAATGAATTAAAGGCATCCGGAAAATCCAGGCCGTCCTTTATATCTTCATCGGTAATTCCCGTAAGCTTAGAAATTCTTTTATTCATTTTTTTATAATACTTGGGAGAAACGGTTACTTTAAACCTGTCAAGCTCATTTAAATTATCATCAAGCTTAACAGCTCCTATCTGAATTATTTCACCGTAAAGAGCAATCGGTTTTCTTTTTATTCTGGAGGTATCATAAGGTTGATTCCATTCCAGGTCAAATACTATGTAATGCATATAAGCTAATTCCTCGTTTTATACTTAATCAGTATAATTCTAACACAAGAAAGACAAAATGTGAAGAATAAATACAAAAAAGTCTGAAAAAATACTTTTTCAGACTTTTTACAGTGTGTCGATAAACCTCATATAATATTTAAAAAACAATTAATTTATCGACACAATGTTGTAGTCAAGGGTATAAGACTGCCATAGTCAAAAAGAGGTCCCGGGATAAGAATTTTAACAGTTATACCTTTACGGTGCAGAAAATCGCGAATTTTGTCATAATCTTTAACAGCAGTTATATCGCCAAAAAAACCTGCTTCGTTTTTTGATATTTTACCTCCCGTTCCCCCTATAAATCCGTGATTAAAGCCATTTATTTTTATTTGTGAATTATCAACAAAAAGAGCTTCTATTCCATTTGCTTCATAAATCCGGCATAATTTCCTGTCACAGGTTATTACACTTTTTTCATCTACTATATAGGTAGAGCATTTAGTATAGCCTTGCTTTACATCAACAAATTCAATATTTCTTTTTTTAAGATATTTTAAAATTCCTTTATCGGTATATTTTAAATTATGAAAAAGTTTGCCGTTTAAAACTACAAGATTATAGGCAATATCATAGGGATATTCTTTTTTTAAGGATGTCTCCCCTTTTATAAGATTGATACCATAATTCTCAAGCGGTTTATAATAATCATAGCTTTCGGGACAGACAAAAACATCCCCTGAAAAAAGCGGACACAAAGTCATATCGGGATGTGTATTTATTCCGTTTAAAATCCCTTTATGAGTATAGGAAAAAAATCCCTTTTTCAATTTGGCACAAGGATCGCAGACAAAAAGGGATATTGCTTTTTCCGGAAGATAGGGATTTTCAACAAAGTTCATTTTTTCACCTAATTCTTAAGACTTTCGACAGGGCTTAACCGGGAAGCCTTATAGGCGGGATAAATTCCGAAAACTCCGCCCACCAAAACAGTAAAAAACACAGATAAAAGAAGGCTTTTTATATCTATTACAAGACTTATACCGTAGCTGTTCATCAAAAAATATGAAATCAAAACACCTGCCACTATTCCTAATATACACGAAATCAGGACAATTATCAATGCCTCAATTAAAAATTCCAGCATTATTGAAAAATTTGTTGAGCCGATTGCTTTTTTTATACCTATTTCTTTTTTTCTTTCATTAACTGATATAAGCATTGTATTCATTACGGAAATCCCGCCTACTATAAGGGAAACTGCACCTATAAGGGTGATAATTAAAGTAATGATATTAATTACATTTGATATACTTTTTTTATAGCTGTTCATATTTTCATAGTAGAAAATATCTCTGTTTGGCTTGTCCTTTTCAAGATAAGTTATAGCCCTTTGGGAAGCCTCGCACACATCTTCCCCGCCTTTTCCCACAACAGATATTTCGCCTAAAAATCTTCCTCCGAAAAGATAGGAAAAATTACTTGAGGGTATATACAAAAAAGGCGGAATATTATCTCCAACCATATCGTAGATACTGCTGTTATCCACAACTCCCACCACGGTATATTCACCGCCTCCGAAGGGAGTCTGAATTTTTATTTTTTCACCTACACAATCCTCAACACCAAGTATTCTTTTCGCACTGTTTTTTGATAAAATAACATTATTTTTCCCTTTATCAATATCCTTTTGCCTTATTCCTCTGCCGTAGATTACCTCCATATTTAAGATATTTACCGCATCCGGTTCTCCTCCGCAAAGAAATACATTTATCTCTCTGTCATTATACTTTACAGACGCCACCTCTTTGGACATTGAAGATACATAAAAGCTATCTCCAAGATATTCTTTTATTTTTTCAACATCCGAATGTGTTATGTTATATTTTTTTGATTTTATGGATACTCCATTCAACCCCAGGCCTTCAAGCTCTCCGTTTATAGCATTCTGACCTGAAGAGCCTATGGCAGAAATCACTATAACCGATATTACACCTATAAATATACTTAAAACTGTCAGAAAAAATCTTGATTTTTTTGAAAAAATTCCCCTAAAGGAAAATCGCAGATAATCATAAAAAAACATTATTCGCCCTCATTTACACTAAGTATTTTATCCCCTTCGTTCACTTTATCCATATTGGGATTTAATATAAGCTCATCTCCTGCATAAAGCCCCGAGGTTACCTCAACCTCAGTATCAAACTCCTCGCCTATATTAATTTGTCTTTTAACAGCATAGCCTGAATTATTTATAAAAACATAGGGAATTTCCTCGTTGAATTTTACCGATCCGAAAGGAATTACTACACTTCCTTTTTTTCCCGTTTTTTCAAAATTCAAATTAAGAGTTACTTCGGGAATTATTCCGCTGAAGTTATCGGCTTTTACATCAACGGTTATAAAACTTCCGCCCATAATTTCATTTTTCACGGCAGAGGGATAAATCTTTTCCACCTGTCCTGTTACCTTATTTTTTAGAGAGTCCCCTTCTATGATTACTTTTTGCCCCTCATAGATATCGGTTATCACACCCTCCGGAACTGAAGCCTTTATTATAAGATTATCAAGGTCGGATATTACCATAAGAGGAAGATTTGAATTTATTCCTGCGCCCTCATAAGTATAAACTTCAGTTACTACTCCGTTAATGGGGCTTAAAACCTGACTGTTATAATTATTTATTTTTGCGATAAGGCTATTATTATCAATTGAGGGTGCAGTTAAGCTCTGAAGCATAAGTTTATCGGTCAGGGGTTCTTTATTTAAGCTGAGTATCTTTTGCCCTTTACTTATTTTATCCCCAGGCTTTACAAAAACCTTATCCACCTCAAAGGGAAGGTCAATTTTTATTTCTCTTTTATTCTGTTCCTTACAAACACCCGTTGCGGTTACATAGCTTACAACATCTTTTTTTGTAATTTTACTTGTATTTACCATTACAAAGCTTCCGTTCAAAGTATAATCGGCTACCGCCATTCCAAAAATAACAAAGGCACTTATCAGTACCGTTATAACTGTCTTCTTCATTTTGTTACCTCTTTTTCACATTATAGTTTTATAATTTCATAATTATATAAATTATATTCAACCATAAAATGAAAAATGGCAATGTTTAAAAAAGTTTAAATTTCAAAGATTTCAAAAAACTTACCTTTATCATGATAATGTAACAACTCCTGCTTTTTGTAGTCTGGAGTTTTTTTATAGCCCCTAATCCACGGATAATTACAGTAGGGTGTGACGAAGTCGTCACACCCTACCGTTTGTGGTCCGGAGTTTTTTAATATCCCCACATCTGACTGTTAACAGCAACAGTTATTTCCATTATCGCTATATAAAATCAGGTAGATAGCTACAATTATTAATATAATCCATAGTGTATCGTTATTTTTATTGCCGCATAGATTAAAACCACAGTTATTATACATATAAAAAACCTCCCGTTATCTTAAACAAGAATTACTTTCTCTGCGACATTCGCAGCAATCGTGCTGATGTCCGCATACACAGTCGTTTGTACAGCCGCAATTTAAGTTTTCATTACAACCGCAGGAGCAATCCTCCTGACAGCTGTTATTGTTATCATTACATGTACATATAAGAATTACAAAAATTATAATCACCCAGATTATGTTTTCATTCTTACCGCCAAATAATGACATATACTTCACTCCTTTAAAAATAATTATTTGAAAAGGAAAATATATGTAGCCGCAGGCTACTATCCCTTCCTCGATATTAATCTATGTTACATTAAAAAAAATGTTACTGTTTGACTTTAGAGAATTTTTATGATTTAATATAAACAAGGAGGAGATTTTATGAATTTACTGATACTTACAGTTACTGCAGGGCATGGCCATAACCAGACAGCCAGAGCTATTTCTGATTTTGCACAGTCTCACGGTCATAATGCACCTGTACTGGATGCCATTGAATATATAAACCCTATTTTAAAGGATACACTTAATAAAGCATATCTTTTTTCCACGTCCGTTTCACCGAAGGCTTATGGCAGACTTTATACAATGGTGGAAAACAAAGAAGCGACAGATTGGGTTTTATCTCCCCAGAATGTAACTACCGCACTTTTTTCGCCCAAAATCGTTAAGTTTATTAAAAATTTCAAACCTGATGCTATTATATGCACTCATGTTTTTGCAGCACTTATGGTTTCATCTTTAAAGGAAAAAGGTATCGATGCACCCACATACGGTATTGTTACTGACTATACCCTACACCCTTACTGGAATGAAACCAACATTGATTACTATGTTATTCCAAATGAATTTTTATCCTATCAGACTGTTTTAAAGGGAATAAAAAAAGAAAAAATACTTCCATTCGGTATTCCAATCTCTTCCAAATTCAATAAAAAAATGGATAAGACTATGGCAAGAGAAATTCTAAACTTAGATAACAAGCCCACCATTTTAATGATGAGCGGGTCTATGGGATACGGTAATATGATAAAGCTTTTAGAGGCTGTTTGCTCAGTACCTTTTGATTTTCAGGTAATTACCGTCTGCGGAAACAATAAAAACTTAAAAAAGAAAATAGATAAAAAATCATTTAATAAAAAAGTATACAATTACGGGTTTACAGACAAGGTAGATAATTTTATGGATGCGGCTGATATAATTATTACCAAGCCCGGAGGTCTTACTGTTTCAGAGGCTCTTGCCAAAGAGCTTCCCATGGTACTTACAAATCCCATTCCCGGACATGAATTCAGAAACAGAGAATTTTTAGTTAATATGGGAGCGGCTACGGCTGATTCAAAAACCTACTACCTTGATGAAATTGTTGCCCAGCTTTTTGAAAACCCCAAAAGACTTGACATAATGAGAGAGAGCATAAAACTTATAAGAAAGCCCGAGGCAGCAAAAACACTTATTGATTTTATTGAAACGAGGAACAATGCTTAAAGGTGCAAACAAAATTATAAAAACACTTAGTCAAAACGGATATCTTGCCTATCTGGTAGGTGGATGTGTAAGGGATATTATTATGAATAATACCCCTTATGATTATGACATTACAACCAATGCAACTCCCGATGAAATCATTAAACTTTTTCCCCATACTGTTCCCACAGGGCTTAAGCACGGAACTGTTACGGTTATTGAAGATGCTTTTACCTATGAGGTTACAACCTTTAGAATTGACGGCATATATGAAGATAACAGACATCCTCAGAATGTCACTTTTTCAACAAATCTTAAGGACGATTTAAAAAGAAGAGATTTTACGATTAACGCCATTGCTTACTCAGAAAAAGAAGGATTTATTGATTATTTCAACGGAATCAAGGATATAGAAAATAAAATTATAAGAACGGTTAATAATCCTTACGAAAGATTTAATGAGGATGCTTTGAGAATTTTAAGGGGGATAAGATTTTCTTCAAGATTTGATTTTAAAATTGAAGATAAAACTTTTCAGGCTATGAAAGAGCTTATGCATCTTATTAAAAACATTTCGGCAGAACGGATATTTGACGAGCTTCAAAAAATGTTTCAAAAAAATCCATATAAGTCCTGCTTATGTTTAGAGGAAAGCCTGTTTTTTAAAACTGTTTCATTTGTTATAAATAAGGAAAATATTATAAAGCTTAAGGATTTAAAAAGAAAAAGCTTTGAAGTTGTTTTTTCGATACTTACCGAAAATGTTACGGGATATGAAGCCTTTTTAAATTTCCTGAAGCCTTCAAACAAGGTAAAATCAACCATAAAAAAAATAAAGGAATCGCTTAAATACCCCCTTGATACAAAAAAGGATTTAAAGCTTCTTTTATATGAAACAGGGTGTGAAGAATTTATTTATGATATTATTGAGGTAAGACATATTCTTGGTTTTAAGGATGGGGATATTGCCTCATTATATAAGGAAATAAAGGAAAACAATGAATGTTATTCCGTTAAAAATTTAGGCTTAAACGGAAATGATTTGATAAAACTTGGTATCAAAGGAGAAAAAATTAAAAAAACTCTTGACTATCTTATAAAAGAAGTAATTAAAGATAATTCTCTTAACGAAAAGGAAAATCTTATAAAAAAAGCAAATAAGCTGTAAAATGGATAATCCAATTTACAGCTTATTTATTTTTATACACTATAAAACAATCCCTCGGAATAAGCAGATTTTTTATTATATAATAACGTTTACTGAATTAATATATCGCACTGTTCAATCATCATCATAAGCGCTCTTGGCAGGTGGAATGGGTCTTTAACGGGAAGTGCGGCAGATTCCCCCACCTTACAATCGTTATCCAGCCAATTATACCATTCACCATAGCCGTTAGGATAATGAGAATAGGCAAAATCACAAATTTCCTTATGAATATCCAAGAACCACTCATCATTTGTATGCTTATATGCATAAAGGGTTGCAACCATTGTTTCAAGCTGTACCCACCACGGTTTGTATGTAGGTTTACCCCAGAAGCAAGGCTCGATACCCTCTATATCAAGAGCAAGAATTAAGCCACCTTTTTCTTTATCGTGAGCAATCTCAATATGTCTTTTGATTATCTTACAACATTTTAATATATTTTCTTTTTCACCCCTGTCTTCAAATATAGTGATTAAAAACCACATACATTCAATCGCATGACCGGGAACACAGGTTCTTTCCTCGGGAGTATTGGTATAAGAACCGTCAACATTTATAAACTCAACAAGATAGTTTTTTTCCTCAGAATAGAACTTATTTATTACCTCTAAGGCGTATTCATAAGCAACATCGCACATATCCTGTCTTCCAAAGGTTTTTCCTGCCTGATAGAAAAAGTATGAACAACACATATTTACACCGTGAGTTTTCATACCTTCGGGAATAACATAAGGTGCTACTCTGTATGAGCCTGGGCGGTTAATTCTGTCAACCATATTTTCAAAGGTTTCAAAAACTATCTGCTTTGCTCTTTCATCCCCTGTTGCTCTGTAATATTCGGTCATACCGATTAAAACAAATCCGTCAACATAAATACTGATGTCATCATCAAGCATATTTCCCTCGCCATCAAAGCGGTACATCCATTTGCCCGACTCATCTCTGCCTGTATTTAAAAGATAGTTAAATAATCCATGAGCTCTGTCTAAATACTCCTGCTTCTTTTCAATTCTGTTATAAAGAGCGGAATATGTCCATAAGGCTCTTCCCTGAGACCATATATATCTGTCCTTTGAGATAAGGGTACCGTCTTCAAGAAGACAGTTATTTATTGCCCCTGATTCGTCACCTGAAAATTTAAGCCAATAGGGCATAATTTCATTTACAAGTGTATTTAAATATTTATCTTTATATTTTTTAAAATCTAATTTTGCCATTTTAATCAACCTTTACATTTTTTATAACTATATCACAAAGAGGTTTGTCTGAAAAATTAACTTTCTCACAGGCAATTCTGTCTACCGAATCCATACCTGATACTACCTTGCCAAAAGCGGCATACTGACCGTCAAGGTGAGGTGCGTTCTGATGCATTATAAAGAACTGAGAACCGGCAGAATCAAAATCATAAGCTCTTGCCATGGATATAACACCGCGTTCGTGCTTTAAGTTATTATCAACGCCGTTAGCTTTAAATTCTCCCTTTATGTGATAACCGGGGCCTCCTGTACCTATACCATCGGGACATCCGCCCTGAATCATAAAGCCCTCAATTACACGGTGGAAAATAAGACCGTCATAAAAGCCCTTATTTGCAAGATACTTAAAGTTAGAAACTGAAACCGGAGCAATATCGGGATATAATTCCAAAGTTATTTCCTCGCCGTTTTCAAGTGTGATTACACAGTTTAATTTTTCTTTTGTTTCTATTATTCCAAATGGATAATTCATAACTTTCTCCTAATCCTTTAATTCAAATGTCGTTAACGGAATATCACTAAGGTCTATTCCTGATTCTTCAGCCATTTTTTCAATATCGTTTTTTTCTTCTCCGCTTTCTGCTTTTTCTTCCTTTGTATCATCAGATGAAGCTGTTTCTTTGGCAGCTTCCTTTATGTTGATTGTTTTGATTTTTATTTCTTCCAAAGGTCTGTCGTTAGCATCTGTAGTTGCAGTTGCAATTTCATCAACTACTTCCATACCATTTACTACTCTTCCGAAAGCGGCATAATCACCGTCCAAGTGAGGAGCTTCTTTATGCATAATAAAGAACTGTGACCCTGCAGAATCAGGCATTGTTGAACGAGCCATTGATATTACGCCTCTTGTATGCTTCAAATTATTTTCAAAGCCGTTAGATGAAAACTCACCTTTAATTCTGTGGTTTGGCCCGCCTGTACCCGTTCCGTTGGGACATCCACCCTGAATCATAAATCCTTCAATTACACGGTGGAAAATAAGACCATCATAAAATTTTTCCTTTGCAAGATATACAAAATTGGAAACGGTTACAGGAGCTATATCAGGATAAAGCTCAAGTTCAATTTTTTTCCCGTTTTCAAGAATAATATCCGCTTCTATTTTATCCTTTGAGGTTATAACTTCAAAGGGATACTTAGTATTTTCAGATACATTTCCCGAAGTATCGCCATTTGAAGAAGTTGATGATGTATCCTTACTGCAACCTGCAAAAATTAAGCTTAAAGATAATATTAAAACTAAAAGTATACTTATTTTTTTCATATTTTATCTCCCCGTACTTCCATAGCCGCCCAGTCTATCACCATCGGCATTGTCATCATCTGCTTTTAAGAACTTCTGAAATACGCCCTGACCTATTTTCTCACCCTTTTTGATTGTAATATCAAAAGGACAGAAATTGTAAAACGCAAACATAATATGCCCGTCATTATCAGGATTTTCAAAATAGTCACTATCAATAACCCCAACCGAGTTCGCAAGAACCAACCCTTTTTTCATTGGATTTGAGGAACGATTATAGATATATAAAACCTCATCTTCAGGCATATATGATTTTATTCCTGTTTTTACAAGTGTAGGCTTAAGGGGATTTTCATCCTTTTCGGTAATACTTTTAATCACCTTTTTAAAATAGGATTCTATAACTATATCCTCTGCCGCACAAAAGTCATAACCGGCACTGTTTTTAGTACTTCTCTGAGGAATAGTTATCCCCATATCCTCAAAGCCCTTACACACCATAAAGCCTCTTATTTTCATTTTTCAAACCTCCCATATTAAAGTTTTATCCCAAAGCCATAAGACTTTGAGATAAAATACTTATTTACATACACTTAGACCATCCGCACACACACTGAACACAGCCTGCTTCATGACGAAGCTTTTCTCCGCATTCAGGACAGTTTGTCATAGTGGAAACATCATCGTCAAGGTTAAATGCAACCTGGTCTTTATCCTTTTCCTCGTGAGCGGCAGAGCCATTGGAAGCACTACCTAAGAAAAGGTCGGTAGTATATTCTTCTTTTAATGCCTTAGCAATAATATCAGGACAGGAAATACCGTCAAGATATTCACCTTTGGTCTTATATCTTACACAAGCAGGACAGGTTATGTTCTTTAACTGGTCAATAATTTCATCAACAAGAACACCGCTTCTTAAGCACAGAGATATCATTCTGTTAAGACCGTCAATGTTCGATTTACAAATACCATTTTTAGAGGTATTAACAAAGGATTCAACTATATTTCCGTTTCTGTCTCTGTTAATGGTAACATAAAGATTACCGCAGGCAGTTTTATATTTTGTAGTAGTACCATAGGTTTTACCTAAAGCCGCACGGCTGATTGGTTTAACCGAATCAAAGGAGAATTCTTCCTTCTTTTCTTCTACAGGACTTGCATTCAGTAATATACCGCTTCTTCTGCAGTTATCTCTGTAAATTGTTACACCCTTTAAGCCCTTTTCCCAAGCTGTAACATAAAGATCAAATACATCCTGAGTAGTAAAGCTTTCGGGAACATTAACAGTAGAGCTTATGGATGCATCAATATGCTTCTGCCAGATAGACTGCATATTGATTCTTTCCTTATAACCAAGAGTCATAGCTGTTACGATATAGTTTGGAAGGTCCTCTTCCTCTTTAATACCCTTGATTTCCATTAATTCATTAACAATAGGTGTATATACCTTATAGAATCTGTCCTCACCGTAAAGAGACTGTGTTCTTCTTACATAGGAAATATTGTATATTGGTTCAATACCTCCGCTGATACCAAGCATGGTTGAAATTGTACCGGTAGGAGCAATTGTAAGAAGCTGACTGTTTCTTAAACCGTTTTCCTTAACAGCTTTTTTTGTAGCCTTTGAGGTATTGGCAATAAAATACGGAGAATTCATAACCGCATTTTCATCATACATCGGATATGTGCCGAATTTTTTAGCAAGTTTGGAGCTTGTTAAAATAGCACGGTCTGCCATTGCAAAACCGATTTTATCACAGATTTCCAAAGAAGCTTCGCTTCCGTATTTTATACCAAGCTTGATTAAACAGTCGCCAAGACCCATAATACCAAGACCGATCTGACGCCAGTTATTAACGCTTTCTCTCTGTTCCTTTAAAGGATGAAGAGGAAGTCCCTCTTCCAAAACTTCGTTTAAGTAGATAACAGATTGTTCTACAGCTTCGCCGAAGCTTTCAAAGTCAAATTCCGCATTTGCCTGATATTCATTTTCAACGAATGCAGCAAGGTTAAGACTGCCCAGAAGACAGCTTCCTCCGGCCGGAAGCGGTTCTTCAGCACACGGGTTAACACCAGCGAAATGGAAACGGTCATCTTCACTTAAAAGATTCCAGTTTTCAATTCTGTCCCAGAATAACGCGCCTGGTTCAGCCATATCCCAGTTATTGAATACAAGCTTATTAAATAAATCTCTTGCTTTTACTTTCTTTTCAATAATTTCGCCTGTTTCTCCTCTTGTGTATGATAAAGACCAGAAATCATCTGTTTTAACAGCTTCCATAAATCCGTCTGTTATTCTTATTGAAATATTAGCTTTTGTTACTTTATTAAGGTCATTCTTAATATCAATAAAGGATTCAATATCAGGATGGTCGCAACTAAGTGAAATCATCAAAGCGCCTCTTCTTCCCGACTGACCGATAAGCTCGGTAACAAGTGAATATAAATCCATAAAGGAAACACTGCCTGTTGTTTCCTTAGCCGCATTATTGATTTTTGCACCTGCAGGAGAAAGCTTGGATATATCTATACCACATCCGCCTCCGTAAGAAAATGTTCTTGCAAGTTTGGTTGCACATTCAAAAATGCTTTCTATATTATCTTCAGGAGGAGTGATAACATAGCAGTTTGAATATGTAATCTTTCTGTTTTCCTTATTAAGACCTCTGCTTGCTATAATTCTTCCGCCCGGTAAGAATTTCTTCTCCATCATAAATTCTTTGATTTTTTTGTTACCGCCGCTTACTCTTTCAAAAAAAGCATCAAAGGATTCCTGATTGTTCTGATATTTCTTTAACCAGATATCCCTTTGTAAATCGGTTTTAAACCAGTTTTCTTCTGTGTAAATCCCCATTACTCTCTTCCTTTCAATTTTTTCTTATCTTTTCCCCCGATTCGGCCAAAACACTATATATGTGGTTTTGTTTTTTTATAAGCAGGATGCGTCAGTACCCGTAAAAAATCCCTGCCGCCTAAGGAAGCAAGAAAAACAGGTTAATATTGCCCTTTCAGAAAACAAAAGGCTTATTTCATCCCTCTTCTTATTAAAAAGATACTGACGCATCCCCTTCAAAGCCTTACGGGAAGTACATTTCAGCTCATATCTGCAAACACAATATCTATGAGTGCATTACCGATTATACAACATATATAGTGTTCTGTCAAGGGGTTTTACAGATATAAATCGGAAATTTTTTTGTGATGAATTTTAATAAGTACAGGTGCATAAATATTATGTTTAAAATTAAGAGAAGCAATGACTTCTCAACAAGTGTTTTAAAATTTTATGCATAATAAATGAATAAAATCCATAGAATAATATTTTAAGTCAAAATGTTGTTTTACAGGTTAACAGGCTTCTTACTAAAAACCATATATATAGTGTACGTTTTCCTTATTTTTTTGAATTTTTCTATTGATAATTTTAAAGGTGTATAGTATAATTGAAATAATGTAATATAATAAGGAGATGTAGGTAAAAATGAAATTAGGTATTGTGGGTTTACCAAATGTAGGTAAAAGTACCCTTTTTAATGCTATAACCAAGGCAGGTGCGGAATCTGCCAACTACCCTTTTTGCACAATTGACCCTAATGTGGGAATAGTTACTGTTCCTGACGAAAGGCTTGATGTACTTACAAAAATGTATAATTCTAAAAAGACAATTCCTGCTACAATTGAATTTGTAGATATTGCAGGACTTGTTAAAGGTGCATCCAAAGGCGAAGGATTAGGAAATAAGTTTCTGTCTCATATAAGAGAGGTTGATGCTATCATTCACGTTGTAAGATGCTTTGAGGATACTAATATCGTTCACGTTGAAGGAAGTATTGACCCAAAAAGAGATATTGATACAATTAATATAGAATTAATCCTTTCCGACCTTGACATTATTGAAAAAAGAATTGACAGAACAAGAAAAATGCTTAAAGGGGATAAGAAATATCAGGCAGAGCTTGATACCTTACTTAAAGTAAAAGAAGCATTGGAAAACGAAACCTGCGTAAGACTTCTTGATTTATCCGATGAGGAAAAAGAAGCTTTGAAAGAGGTTGCATTAATTACCGCTAAGCCGGTTATATATGCTACAAATGTTTCCGAGGATGATTTTATTGACGGAATTGAAAATAACGAGTTTGTAAAAAAGGTTAAAGAAATTGCTGACAAGGAAAATTCCCTTGTACTCCCCATTTCCGCAAAGATTGAATCGGAAATCGCAGAGCTTGATGATGAAGAAAAGTTAGCATTCTTAAATGATCTTGGAATAAATGAGTCGGGTCTTGACAGACTTATTAAAGCAAGTTATAAACTGCTTGGCCTTATGAGTTATTTAACAGCCGGTGAGCCTGAAACAAGAGCCTGGACCATTAAGATTGGCACAAAGGCACCTCAGGCAGCAGGTAAAATACACTCTGATTTTGAAAGAGGCTTTATCAGGGCAGAAGTTATTTCCTATGAGGATTTAATTGCCTGTGGAAGTATGACAGCGGCAAAAGAAAAAGGTCTTGTTCGTTCTGAAGGAAAAGAATATGTTTTCCAGGATGGAGATATAGTTTTATTCAGATTTAATGTATAAGCAGATTAGTTAATAAAAAATTTCAAAAAACTATAGACAAGTATACAATTATTAAGTATAATAAAATGAAAACAATTTAATAAGGAGGATTATCATGAGCGAATTAACACATGAAGTTCAAAATATGGTATGCCTTGCAAAAGGCGTAAATCATGGTCCTGCTCCAATTCCCGAAGAGGATAAATGGGTGCAGGCAAAAGAAATTAAAGATATCTCCGGCTTTACTCACGGTATTGGCTGGTGTGCACCTCAGCAGGGTGCTTGTAAGCTAACCTTAAATGTTAAGGAAGGTATTATCAAGGAAGCACTTGTTGAAACTATCGGTTGTTCCGGTATGACTCACTCTGCTGCTATGGCGGCAGAAATCTTAGCAGGTAAAACAATTTTAGAAGCTGTTAACACAGACCTTGTTTGTGATGCTATCAACACTGCTATGAGAGAATTATTCTTACAGATTATCTACGGAAGAACTCAGTCTGCTTTCTCCGAAAACGGTTTACCTATCGGCGCAGGTCTTGAGGATTTAGGTAAAGGTCTTCGTTCTCAGGTTGGTACAATGTACTCAACAACTGAAAAAGGCCCAAGATACTTAGAAATGGCTGAAGGCTATGTTACAAAGCTTGCTGTTGACGATAAGGATTTAATTATCGGTTACGAATTTATCAACTTTGGTAGAATGATGGATATGATCAAAGCAGGTACAGAGCCTAAGGAAGCTATGGACAAGGCTACAGGAAGATACGGCAGATTTGACGATGCAGTTAAATACATCGATCCAAGAAAAGAATAATCAGGAGGTGAGTTGTTATGCCATTATTTGAAGGTTACGAAAGAAGAATAGATAAAATCAATGTTGTTTTAAAGCAGTACGGTTTTGATTCAATCGAGGATGCTGTTAAGCTATGTAACGACAAGGGTATTGATGTTTTGAAATTAGTTAAGGACATTCAGCCTATTTGTTTTGAAAATGCTTGTTACGCTTACGCTCTTGGTACTGCTATCGCAATTAAAAAAGGTTGCAAGGTTGCAGCTGATGCTGCTGAAGCTATCGGTGAAGGCTTACAGGCTTTCTGTATCCCCGGTTCAGTTGCTGAACAGAGAAAGGTTGGCTTAGGCCACGGTAATCTTGCTGCAATGTTGCTTCGTGAAGAAACAAAGTGCTTCGCATTCGTTGCAGGTCACGAATCCTTCGCTGCTGCTGAAGGTGCTATCGGTATCGCAAGATCCGCTAACAAGGTAAGAAAAGAGCCTTTAAGAGTTATCTTAAACGGTCTTGGTAAGGATGCAGCTCAGATTATTTCAAGAATCAACGGCTTCACTTATGTTAAAACCGATTACGATTACGCTACAGGCGAATTAAAAATCGTTGAAAGAATCCCATACTCTAACGGAGATAAAGCTAAGGTTAACTGCTATGGCGCAAACGACGTAAGAGAAGGTGTTGCTATTATGCATCTTGAAGATGCAGGTGTTGGTATCACAGGTAACTCCACCAACCCAACAAGATTCCAGCACCCTGTTATGGGAACATATAAAAAAGAAAGAATCGAAATGGGTAAAAAATTCTTCTCTGTTGCTTCAGGCGGCGGTACCGGAAGAACACTTCATCCTGATAACATGGCAGCTGGTCCTGCTTCCTACGGTTTAACTGATACAATGGGAAGAATGCACTCTGATGCTCAGTTTGCAGGTTCATCTTCAGTTCCTGCTCACGTTGAAATGATGGGACTTATCGGCGCTGGTAACAACCCAATGGTTGGTATGAGCGTTGCTTGTGCAGTTGCTGTTGAAGAAGCAATGAAATAAATCGCAGATTGCAATTTAAGTATCAATACAATTTATATACCCCAAAGAACGATGTTCTTTGGGGTATATTTTTATCTTTTAAATTTAAGTATTATATTGAAAAGGATAAATATATATGATATAATTTAACCACTAATTAAGCAAAGGGTGGTTTTTATGAAAAAAAGAATTATTGCGTTTATTCTGGCATTGGGTTTACTTGGTATTCTTCCCGTAAATGCGGAATTTGATTTTACCGATGTAAACGAGTCGGATTATTTCTATATCAGTGTAATGGTTGCATCCGGAACAATTATACATGGTATAGGAAATAATCAGTTTAACCCATACGGTAAATTAACCGTTTCGGAAGGGATAAAACTGGCTGCCTGTATACATGCAAAATATAATAATGCAGAATTAAAGCTTAACCCTGATGCTTATCATTGGGTTGATACTTACTATAATTATGCTGTTGAAAATAAAATCATTAAAGAAAATGATTTTCAGAGTGCTGATTTTGACAAGGCTATAACAAGAGATAAACTGTTTTATATATTTGCAAACACCTTCCCCGATTCGGAATATCCTGAAATTAATGAGATAGAGTTTGCTCCTGAAAAGCCCGAAACCGACTATCTTAAAAAATTATTTTGCGCAGGTATTGTAATAGGCACCGATAAGGGTTTCGAGCCTGATAGCTACATTTTAAGAGCAGATGCAGCGGAAATGGTTTTAAGAATGACTGCCTATACAAGAAGAAGAATTGTATTTGCAGATGATGTAATTCAGTAAATTAGCTCTGAACGGCAATTCAGACGATAATTCTATTTCAGTTAACCTTGCAATAGAATTAGCTCACCATTTCGGTTTGTCGGTTGATAAGGTGACAGAGATTGCAAATAATATCACAACTTCAGTCAGAGACAACCGGGAAAAACTTGCGGTCAAATATGGACTTAGCCGAGGCGCTACTTAATATATGCCCCCTGCCTTCAGTGCATGTTATTGAATTTTATTTGAAGAGGAATTAAATAATATAAGTTGAAAAGAGTTTTTACCATAGAAGGTAGAAACTCTTTTTTTGCATTGATAATATTTTTTTTGTGTGTTAAAATATGGATGTAATCTATTTGTTTGAAAAAGGAGAAATTTTGATGAAGATTCCGATTAGTTTGATGATAGATGATCCGGCTCCGATTTTATCTGTTTATTACTCCCATCATAAAACGGGGTTTACTGACGATGGAAGAGAAGTTATTCGTAATTTTCCTAATTCCTTTTTGTTTGACTTTTGTGATATTGTTGAAAAATATGGAATAAAGGGAAAATTCAGTGTTGTTCCTATGCCGGGAAACTCAGGTGATATTATAAACGGTATTGACGGTGTAGATTTTGATGAAATGAAATTGTGGCTTGATACGGTAAAAAAACGTATTGCTCCGAATTTCAGTATATGTCCTGAAATGCTTACCCATAATGAGGCAATTGATTTAAAAACCGGTAAAAGCACAGGAATAAGAGAATATGACTGGTCTAATATGCAGGACCGCACAACCCTGACACCATATATCGAAAAGGCTCTTTCTATCTTAAAGGAAGCCGGTTTTGATGTGTGTGGCGTATGGTCGCCCTGGTTCTTTGCCGACAAAGTTGAGGAGGAGTATGTAGTTTCAATTTCCGAAGCTATATATAATGTGTATGGCAAAAAAGATGCCTGGTATTTTCTTCATTATTTGCCGGATGACAAGAACGTAAAACCTTGGATAGCCTATGAAAAAGACGGTAGAAGGCTTGTTTCAATACCGATTACGATTATTGATCTTCTTTGGGAGACTATACATACTACAAAGAATGACGAAGATTATATAAAAAGCGTTGCGGATTTGTATATAACTTCGGATGGTAAGCAAGGAAGAATCATTGAGGTTCTTGAAAACAAAAGTATGCCGATAATTCTTACCCATTGGCAAAGCCTTGCATCAAACGGTCTATATACAGGCTTAAAAGTTCTTGATAAAGTTGCCCAACGTGTGAATGAACACTTATCCGATAAAGTAGAGTGGACAAAAACAGAAAATTTGATGAATTATGTTTTAAATAATAAGGATGAATTTGGTAAGGAAAAATATCAAGTTTGTTTTTAAGGATAATATAAGTTAAAAAGAGTTTTTGCAAAATGATGTTCAAGCAAAGCTTGAAATGATGTATTCGCTATGCACATAACGATGGTGCGTCCTGATGGACGCAAATACAAACAAAAAAAGCATCCTGAGGGATGCTTTTTGTTTGGCAGGGGTAGTAAGACTTGAACTCACGGCACGCGGTTTTGGAGTGGGTGTCATATAAAAAGGACCGCCCAAATTGTTCCCACCGCTCCGCCGTTTGTAGCACTCGGTCTTCTGAACCTTATGCCTTTTGATGCTTTATTGATGCTATATGAATATCTCATCAAATTTGATTGATGCTCAACTGCCAAAAAAATCGACACGCTTAATTTTATTTAAGTATAACATGCAGTCCATGAAATTGCAAACAGAATCAAGCGAAATTGCCCGTGTAAGACAATAGAATGAATTAAGGCAGAATGAATCGAGAACCATTTTAAAGCACAGCACAAAATGTTTTTGAGCCGAACATGCAGATAATATAAAATCAAGAAATTTTTTGTCAAAAATTGATACGCATAAACAAAGAAAAAGCAGAAATGAAAATGGTAAATCCAAATTCAATTCTGCTTTGGAATTTTGTTAGCTGAAATCACATCATTGTTATGCCGAAATCGCTCTCATCCTGATTTTGCTCTTCCGTAAATTTTTCATTTAGAGATAAAGCAATTTGCTCAGGAATGGATTTTAAGAATTTTTCAGCATTTAGATATTTAACTCCATATTCTGTGCTTGAATCTTCACCTAAATATAAAACATATTTTCCTACAATCTTACCAAAGCGATTTTCTGTCAAATTACATTCTTCTTCACTTAGTAGATGTCTAGCTTGTTCTTTGACAATCACACTGCTATGTTTGATTTCAAATATAGAACAGGTATTTGTATTTTTGTTGCGAACTACCATATCAAATTCACTACGAGCAAATTCCAGTTTGAAAACATCATATTCTTTTCCAAGCTCTTTTGATGTTTCAAGTAAAATTATATCTTCAAGCATTCTTCCTCGAACTTGTTCAAGTATCCTATTTGAAATATATTCTTTCTTTTCAGTTTCGAGCATATTAAATATAGTATCTTGCATCAAGGAATGAACAAGTGCCTGTGCTTGGCAATATCTCATGCCCGGCTGAGAAAATATAACATGTTCAGGTTCTCTTGGCGTTTTCTGCTCATACTCAATAGGACAGTTTTGAATTAAATCAAGAGCAGATAAATATTCCTTTATCTCATAAACGTGTGCCGATGTTATGTCAACGGTCTGGTCAACTTTATTTTTGATTTCAAGAATATGCATAAGCCTTTGAGTGATTGCCTTTTGGTCAACAGTATCAAGAATGATGCTACGCTTTGTTTCGTCTTTCTCTTCTCGAAGATTGCGGGCAGTAGCGTTTAAATCACTGGCTTTAAAATCTTTGGTGATAATTTTTTCGACGAATCTATGATTCATATCCTGAATTATTCTGTTTATAGCATTTGTTAATTCTCCTGCATCGTATAAAGAAATTAGATGTCTGAAATGACTACCATCCTCATAACAAGCAAGACTGTGTTGAATATTTCTTGAAATTGCCGTATCTATATATTTTCTTGTTGATTCATCATCTCTGAAGGAAGCATCATCATCTATCACAGTATCAAACTCTAATTCACCTGCACGAAGCGTACCACCATATCGAATATATTCATCAATACTATCAATATTAAGCAACCTGCTATGTTCTTTATACGGAATAAATGTAGTATGAATCATTCTTGCTCTGTCATAAAGTTCATTGTGTTCAGCGAGCCAAAACCCAAGCGAATCAGTTCCTGACAGCACAATTCTCATTCCCATAGGAACAAAAATGTCTGAAAATAATGCTGCAGAATCAATAAAATCGCTAACTAAAGTTGCTTCATCTATGAAAATGAACTTATAGCCGCCATCCTTTAATTTATACATATCACGGTTTATTTGTGCGATAGTGTCTGCTTTGCGAAGTTTTATATAAGCCGATTTTGACAAATCCTCTTGTGACATTTCGTTAAGAGCCTGAAATAGCATAGTAGTTTTACCGGTTCTGCGAAGACCATAAACAACACAGACCCTTGTAAAATCATTGCCATAAATATAATCCCGGATTTGAGAAAAACAATCTCTCTTTTTATATGGCTTAACATTTTGTAACATATCCGAAAGATTCTTTCCTGTAATGACATTTGTTTCGTAAATGTTTTGAGATGACACATTCTTGGGCAACATGTTCTTAACCTCCTTAAGTTTGTCTTGTAACTTACGGCGATAATTTATTTTTGCCTCTAAATCCTCCAACTCAAAATTTTTGATGTATTTACTCTTAATTTTTCCGTTTTCAGTCCACTGATGATAATGCTGAATTTTACCATTAATTTTCTTTTTTGAAATATATCCTACAGGCAATGTACAGATTTCCTTTTCTAATTTTTCAACTAATTCCTGTATATCACGCATTATATATTCCTCCTATGCACCTAACTACTAAACACATTATAACCTATAATAACCTAAAAGTCAACAGGTTATTATAGGTTATGCGTATTTACAATAAATTATGCCATCAAAATTTGATACGCATAAACAAAGAAAAAAGCGAAAATGAAAATTGCTTAAAATGCAACGGACATTTTCGCCTTTTAATTTTAAGAACTTAAGTAGCAATTCCAATTCTTTATTTTGTTACAAACTAACATTCTACAATTATATTAATATCTCTTTTATCTTTAATCATTTCATAAGGTATAAAGTTTCCATTAATCTCAATGTTATTGACTAAGATTTTTTTAACCAATGTATTTTTACCTGATAATTTTTTCACTTCAACATTACAAATAATGCCTCTGTATTTTCTAATCATTGAAAATCCGTCCCAGGCATTTGGAATACACGGATCAATCGTAATACCGTCATAATCCGGCCTGAATCCTAAAATATAGCGGGTCGCAGCAAAATACATCCATGAAGCAGTTCCCGTAAGCCATGAATTAGAACCTGCTCCAAACCTTTCGTGTTGCGGTCCCAACATTGCCGAACCATATACATAAGGCTCAATAAGTGTAATTTCTGAAATATCATTTCGAAGCGAAGGCAGACTCGCACGATAAATTTCAAAAGCTTCGTCATTTCTCCTTAATATAGTTTCTGCTATAACTGCCCATGTATTTGCGTGGAAGAATACACCACCATTTTCTTTTATACCGCTGTCAAAGCCAAAGAAATCTTTATTCTTTGGTGAATATCCTGACGAGGCAGGTGCATGAGATATTATACCATATTTTGTAAACAATCTTTTATACACTTCATCAAAGGCACTGTTTCCCTGCTCGGACGTTGCCAGACCTGACAGAACCGCCCATGACTGAGGATTTAAGAATATTTTGTTAAACTCATCATCATCCGTTCCGAACTTCTCTCCGTTTCCTAAAAATGCTCTTATAAACCATTTCCCGTCCCAGAGAATATCGCATTTACCTTTACACCACTCATAATATTCATTTGCCCATTTAAGATTTTTATCATCCTTAATGTGTTCAAATAAAAGTTTAAGTTCATAAATTGCATGTGCCGCCTGAAAGAAAACAAATGTACTTTCAGCTTTTCCGCCATCGCTGATAACACAAATACTATCATTCCAATCACTGTTTAAAAACTTAGGAATACCGTGAATACCAAGATTTGCCCTTGTAAATTCAAGCCCCTGAATTAAATGCTCAAGTACAGTTGCTTCTCCACCATCAACATACGGTACCTTTTCATATAAAAATTCATAATCTCCTGTTTCTCTTATATATGTACAAACCGAAAATACAGACCAAATATGGTCATCCGAACGTCCTCCGCCTTCCGCAGCTTTGGTCACAGGGAAATATACACTCTTTGCATTTCCGTTTGACATCTGAATTCCAAGCAATATTCTTATTCTTTCTTTCGCACGTTCAGGCATAGCATGCATAATACCCAAAACATCCTGCATACTGTCTCTGAATCCAAGACCTCTTACAACTCCCCTTTCATAATAAGAAATAAATCTTGACCAGTCAAATGTCATTTTACATTGATAAGCATGCCAGATATTCAACATTTTATTCATTTCT
Organism: Clostridia bacterium; assembly: GCA_045658425.1. Lineage (GTDB taxonomy): Bacteria > Bacillota > Clostridia > UMGS1840 > HGM11507 > SIG450. The sequence continues at coordinate 22,298 of JAZOVB010000150.1, forward strand.
TCATCAGGAGTCCGAACCTGACAAAACGAAAGATAGTTATTCCAACCTTCTTTAATTTCATCAAGGTATCTGTCCGCATTTTTTTTGTTCAAAGCATCATTTATAAGAGTTTCAGCTTTATTTTTATCTGCCACAATGCCTACAGTGAAGATAAATTCTTTTGTTTCATCAACTTCAAGTGTTATTTCAGATGAAAGACTTCCACATACTTGATCCGCTCCTATTTCACTGTTTAAAGAATTTCCGTTTTCCACAACAATAGGATTACTTTCGCTTCTGTATACACCTATAAACTTATCTCGATAGCAGTCAAATCCGTCAATATTCAAGTTCGTCCCCATAATGCCGTACATTTTACCGCCGGGACAGCAATCTTCTTCAGGATCATTAATCTGGTCATGAAAATCGCCCGGATCAAAAAGTATGTAATTATTTTTGCATGTTCCCTTTATAATATATCTTGCCCATTCATAATTGACATCAATATTAGTATTAAAATATGAAAATTCCATATATGAAAACAATTTTAAAATTCTTTTTTTGCCTGACAAATTTGTAATTTTCGCATTCCAGATTTCATAATCTTTGTTTTTGGGAATATAATATGTAATTTCTGTTTCAATATCACTGTAACGATATTTAATAGTCGTATACCCAAGTCCATGACGGCATTCATAAAATTGCGGTTTTTTCATAACAGGCTGCCATGTAGCAGACCAGTATTCACCCGAGTCCATATCTCTTATATAAAGATATCTGCCGGGTCTGTCTACAGGCAAAGTATTATACTTATACCTTGTAAGTCTTCTGTTGCCCGGATCTTTATCAAAAAGCAGGCCTCCGCCGTTATTCGATATAATGCCACTGAAATTTCCATTGCCCAAATAATTCATCCATGGCGTAGGTGTATCTGGCCTTGTAATTACATACTCTTTATTTTTAATATCAAAATAACCAAAATTCATTTTCACACCTCAATTTAACTATTAATAATTAACTTACATTCAAGCATTTACTCCAGCCACATAATCATTTGCAGCAGTCTTTTAACACATACCGCGAGTTGATTTCTTGTCACGCCCTCAATTTCTATGGGAGCAGGTGTAAGCGGTACAGTCGGAAGAGTAGACGGCATATGAATATCATTTCCTGCAATGACTTCTTTTGTACGCGAACCGTGACAGTACCAGTCGCTTATAACAAGTCCTTCGTAACCCCATTCATTTCTTAAAATTCCTGTAATAAGCTCTGCATTTTCCGATGCACGGACCCCGTTTATTATGTTATACGATGTCATAATAAGCTGTGGTTTCGCTTCTTTTACACAAATTTCAAAACCTTTTATATAAATTTCCCTGAGTGCACGTTCTGAAAGAATAGAATCAGATTCTTCTCTGTTTGTTTCCTTATTGTTGCAGGCAAAATGTTTTGCAGTTGCAGCAATATTCTCAGACTGTATGCCTTTTACCATTGCTGCAGCCATTTTTCCTGAAAGATAAGGATCTTCGGAATAATACTCAAAATTTCTTCCGCAAAGAGGACTTCTATGAATGTTAAGTGCAGGTGTTAACCAGATTGACATATTGTTTTCCTTTGTTTCCAATGCCCCCGCAGCACCGACTTTTTCAACCAACTCTTCATTCCATGTACAAGCAAGCATAGTCGCAACAGGGAAAGCCGTTGTTCTTATACCCGTTTCTTTACTTATACGAACGCCCGCAGGACCGTCTGTTGTCATTGGAGCAGGTATCTTATATTTTGGAATACCGCCCATTCCATCTGTGTTTGAAACTCCTGTGCAAGCTGTACCCAATAATAATTCCATCATTTCTTTATCGGTAAGTTGCTCAATGAAATCATCAAGAGACACCTTGCCGTCAACAACATCAAAGAGAGTTTTGATATCTTCATTTTTTTGCGGAATTTTCAATTCACAACTATAATCCGGAGTAAATTCAACAGGTTTTACATCTCTGTTATTAACGGAAACATATTCTCCTGAAGCAAGAAGACGTTTGGTTAATTTTTTCGGAACACAGTATTGGGTAAGTTTTCTTACGATTTTTGTTTCTGAAAGTTCATATTTATAATCAAGTTCGGTAACGTTTCTTACAGAATTTCCGACAAAGAACTTATATTCGCCTTTTTCCAGAATATAAGAGGATTTACAGACATCTCCGATATCGTCGTAAGATGCCATAGAATTTATATCAAAAGATAAAGTTATATTCTCGCTTTCATTTGGTGCTAACAGTTTTGTCTTTTTAAAGGCACATAACTCAATGGCTGATTTTGATATTTTGCCGTTTGGCGCACTAAAATAAAGCTGAACAACTTCTTTACCGCTTATATTTCCTGTATTTGTTACAACAAGATTTACAAAAATTTTTTCTCCCAATTTAATTACCGAGAAATCAGAAATCTTAAATGTTGTATATGAAAGACCGTATCCGAACGGATAAACCACACAGTCTTTTTTACCCGGTATTGTTTCAAAATAACGGTATCCTACAAATATATCTTCAGTATATTCTACATAATCATCTGATTTATGAAAGCCTTCAGATGAAGGATAATCATTAAAATCTTTAGCACAGGTATCAACAAGTTTTCCTGAAGGATTAACATCGCCTGTCAAAATATCCGCAACAGACGCGCCTCCCTCCATACCGCCTTGCCAAACAATCAAAGCAGATGATATTTTATCATTATATGCAAACCAGGAGGTATCAATCATTGCTCCGGTATTAAGCAGTACAATTACTTTTTCAAAGTTTTTAAGAACAAGGTCAACCATCTTTTTTTCATTATCAGAAAGAATAAAATATGCATCCTTGCCGTCATTTCTTCTGTCAGTATACTCAGACGAATATCGGTTAATGGTTATAATTGCGACATCTGCAAAATCCTTTGCTTCTTTTAAAAGATTTTGAGGAATTTCAACCTCATCAAAAAGTCCCGGCATACAGCCTTTACTGTAAGCATCCTGACAAACAGATTCATAATATAAAGAAAGTTTGTCAAAAACCGTTACTTTGTCATTTTTTAATTTCAATCCTTCATAAATATTTCTTACATATTCACAATGAACATCTCCTGAACCGCCACCGCCTTTTATATAATCAATCTGAGCTTTCCCGAATACTGCCAGCTTTGTACCCTTTTTTAAAGGTAATAAGCTGTTGTTGTTCTTTAAAAGCACTGT